>NZ_JBIWLW010000002.1:399569-472060 GCF_044766385.1 Streptomyces sp. NPDC102274
AGCCACACACGCGGACGTGAGCAGCCACACACGCGGACGGGCGGCGCACCCTTCGCGGGGTACGCCGCCCGTCATCCGCCTGTCATCAGCCCGGCGGCCGGCCGGTCACACGCGCGGGCGCGCGGCCGGTGCAGCGGTCAGTGCCTGGTCAGTGCGCGCCACCCTGGGCCTCAAGTCGCTTGTACGAGGCCTCGATCTCGGCCTCGGCCTCGGCGCGGCCGACCCAGTCGGCGCCCTCGACGGACTTGCCGGGCTCCAGGTCCTTGTAGACCTCGAAGAAGTGCTGGATCTCCAGGCGGTCGAACTCCGAGACGTGGTGGATGTCGCGCAGGTGCTCCACCCGGGGGTCGGACGCCGGGACGCACAGCAGCTTGTCGTCCCCGCCGGCCTCGTCCGTCATCCGGAACATGCCGATGGCACGGCACTTGATGAGGCAGCCCGGGAAGGTCGGCTCGTCCAGGATGACCAGCGCGTCCAGCGGGTCGCCGTCCTCGCCGAGGGTGTTCTCGACGAACCCGTAGTCGGCCGGGTAGCTGGTCGAGGTGAAGAGACGACGGTCCAGACGGATCCGACCGGTCTCGTGGTCCACCTCGTACTTGTTCCGCGAACCCTTAGGGATCTCGATGGTGACGTCGAACTCCACGGGTGGCTCCTCCATGATCAACACATTTGTCAGTGGTGCTGCGTCTTCACGCAGGAGACCCCCCGTACGGGAGCGGACAGAGGGCCCACTCCTGGCCGGGGTGCCATGCTCGTCGCGAGGCGCAGTGATTAAGTGTCCCCCACGCAGCAGTGTGATCGCGAAAGGGGCTGGTCAACCATGCTTGAGCCGAAAGTGTGGCAGCTCACGGCGGGTTCCGTCGTGGTCGGCATGGCGCTCGCCGCCGTGGCGGTGGCCGCGGCCGGTCCCTGGGACTCCGGTCAGCGTAGGGCCGAGCGGGAGTGGGCGGTCGCGCAGAGCCGTACGGGTGGCGCACATCACGGCCCGAACGCCCCGCGTACACCCGCGCCCGCCCCCAGCGCCCCCGGCGTACTGTCCGCGCTCTCCGCACCCGGTACCGAGCCCCCGAATGCCGGAACGGCGTCCGTGGATCTCAAGAAGAAGCTCGGACCGCTCCTCGACGACCCCGCGCTCGGTTCGGCGCGGTCGGCGTCCGTCATCGACGCCACAACCGGTGAACCGCTGTACGGGAGGGCGGCCGGCACCCCGATGACCCCGGCCTCCACGGTCAAGATCGCGACGATGGCCGCCGCGCTCTCCGCGCTCGGCCCCGACCACCGCATCGCCACCACGGTGACGTCCACCGCGGACGCCCGGCGGATCACCCTGGTCGGCGGCGGCGACGCCACCCTCGGCCGGGCAGGACTGAGCGCCCTCGCCGACGACACCGCCCGCGCGCTGCGCGACCGGGGCGTCACCAAGGTCGACTTCCGCTACGACACCTCCCTCTACTCCGGCCGCCGGGAGCACCCGATCGGGCCCAACGACAACATCGCCCCCGTCGTCGCCCTGATGGCCGACCAGGGCCGGCTGAACACGTCCCGCAGCGGGCCCGCTCCCCGCAGCGGCAACCCGGCGGGTGACGCCGCCCGCGTCTTCGCCGAGCTGCTGCGCGACCGCGGCATCCGCACCTCGGCCGCGCCCGAGCCCGGCAAGTCGCCCAAGGGCTCGAAGACCGTCGCCAGGACCTACTCCCGTCCGCTCTCCGATCTCGTCGAACGCGCGCTGACCGAGAGCGACAACGACATCGCCGAGTCCCTGGCCCGGCAGACCGCCGTCGCGGCGGGTGAACCCGCGAGCTTCGAGGGCGCGGGCCGGGCCGTCGGCGCCGAACTCAGGAAGCTCGGACTGCCGGTCACCGGCGCCCGCTTCGCCGACGGCAGCGGCCTGAACCGCCAGAACAAGGTCAGCGCCGGCCTGCTCACCGCGCTGCTGGCCCGCGCGGCCGACCCCGCGCGCCCCGAGCTGCGCCCCGTGCTCACGGGGCTGCCGGTCGCCGGGTTCAACGGCACCCTCCGCAGCCGGTACGCGGACGCCGGGCCCGCCGCCGGACTCATCCGCGCCAAGACCGGCACGCTCACCGGGGTGAACGCCCTGGCGGGTACGGTCGTCGACGCCCGGGGCCGGCTGCTGGCCTTCGCCTTCATGGCGGGCTCCACCCCCGCCCCCGGCAGCGCCCAGCGGGCCCTGGACCGGCTCTCCGCGGCCCTGGTCCCGTAACGAGCGCCCCCGCCGGCCCGCTCCGGCCCCGCCCCGACGGCCCTCAGGGGGCCCGACGCGCCCCCTGAGGTTCTGTCCGGTCGATCTTCATGGATCAGTCTGCGGCGTCTGGTGCGGTGCATCGCAAGGCGGAGGATCGTCGTTGTGGATGGCCCGGCCGTACGTGGACGAATCCGACAACGCGGCGAGGTGCCGTGCCAGGCGTCGCGGGCCCACGAAGATCGGCCGGACAGGACCTAAGGGCCCGGTTAGGGGAAGAACCGGGCCACCCACACCCCACCGCTCCCCGGGCCGAGCACGTACGGTTGACGCATGACGAGCATCGGTGGTGCCCAGATGGTCGACTGGAATCTCGCGGTGGCGACCGCGACCCGCCTCGTGCGGCCGGGACCGGAAGTGACCCGGGACGAGGCGCGAGAGATCGTCGCCGAGCTTCGGCGGCACGCGAAGTCCTCGGAGGAGCACGTCCGCGCGTACACGCGCATGGTTCCCGACGGTCACGAGCCGCCCGACACCCCCGTCCTGGTCGTCGACCGGACCGGCTGGGTCAAGGCGAACGTCGCCGGATTCCGCGAGCTGCTCAAGCCCCTCCTGTCGAAGATGCAGGAACGCCGCCCCGGCGGACCCGGCGGCGCCGTGCTCGGTGCGGTCGGCGGCAAGGTGACCGGCGTGGAGCTGGGCATGCTGCTGTCGTTCATGTCGTCCCGCGTCCTCGGTCAGTACGAGACGTTCGCCCCCGCCACCCGCGACCTCCCCGCCGCCGCGAACGGCGGCGGCCGGCTGCTGCTCGTGGCCCCCAACATCGTCCACGTCGAACGCGAACTGGACGTGGAACCACACGACTTCAGGCTCTGGGTGGCCCTCCACGAGGAGACCCACCGCACCCAGTTCACCGGCGTGCCCTGGCTGCGCGACCACCTCCAGGGCGAGATCCAGTCATTCCTCGACCAGACCGAGGTCGACCCGATGACCCTCCTCGAACGGCTCCGCGAGGCCGCGCAGTCGCTCGCCGGCGGGCGCCCGGAGGGCGAGGAGAACGAGGACGGCCGCAGCATCGTCGAGCTGGTGCAGACCCCCGGTCAGCGCGAGATCCTCGGTCGGCTCACCGCCGTGATGTCCCTGCTCGAAGGCCACGCCGACTTCGTGATGGACGGCGTAGGACCGGCCGTCGTGCCGTCGGTCGCCGAGATCCGCGAGAAGTTCCAGCAGCGCAGGGCCCGCGGCGCCGGCCGCCTCGACCAGGCGCTGCGCAAACTGCTCGGCCTCGACGCCAAGCTGCGCCAGTACCGGGACGGGGAGCGGTTCGTACGGGCCGTGGTCGAGGAGACCGGCATGGATGGCTTCAACCGGGTCTGGACCTCGCCGAACACCCTCCCCACCAAGGCGGAGATCGCTAAACCGGCGGACTGGATCGCACGGGTGCACCGCAGGGCGGACTCCTGAGACGGGCGCGTCTCACGGCAGAAGTACGCCTCAGGTATCACCCATCCGAGGGACCGTGGGTGAGGGATAGGCGTGCAATGCTCGGGTAATGGCTCGGTTCTGTCACCATCGACGCACTCTGAGTGACGCTCTCCGTCCTTACTCCGACCGAGGCACCCCCCAAATAACATCACGAAGGGCACCGGATATGGGTCCCCATCCTGCGGTCGCGGCGATACGCCTGGCGGTCCGCCGCGTACTCCACGACGTCCTCACCGACCGGGCGGACAACTTCTCCGCAGTCCCGTCCGTCCCCACCGGCGAGCAGCCGCTCGTGCTCGTCGCCTGCTCCGGCGGCGCCGACTCCATGGCGCTCGCCTCCGCCCTCGCCTTCGAGGCCCCCAAACTTTCCGTCCGCGCCGGAGCCGTCACCGTCGATCACGGACTCCAGGCCGGCTCCGCCCTCCGCGCCGCCGAAGTCGTCACCCGACTCCGTGCCATGCGCCTCGACCCCGTCGAATCCGTCGCCGTGACCGTCGGCCGGGAGGGCGGGCCGGAGGCGGCCGCCCGCGACGCCCGCTACGCCGCGCTCGACGCCGCCGCGGAGCGCCACCGCGCCGCCGCCGTCCTGCTCGGCCACACCCGCGACGACCAGGCCGAGACCGTACTGCTCGGGCTCGCCCGCGGCTCCGGCACGCGCTCGCTGTCCGGGATGGCCGCCGTCTCCGGGGCGGCCGGTCGCTACCGGCGCCCCTTCCTCCAGCTCGACCGGCAGACCGCCCGCAAGGCCTGCCTCGTCCAGTCGATCCCCGTCTGGGACGACCCCCACAACACCGACCCCGCGTACACCCGTTCACGACTGCGCCACGAAGGACTGCCGGCCCTGGAGAAGGCGCTCGGCAAGGGCGTCGTCGAGGCCCTGGCCCGTACGGCACAGCTCTCCCGCGACGACGCCGACGCCCTGGACACCTGGGCGGCCACCGTCGAGGAGTCCGTACGGGACGATTCCGGGCAGCTGCGGTGCGCCAAGCTGTACGTCCTCCCGGCCGCCGTCCGCCGCCGCGTGCTGCGCCGCGCGGTCATCGCCGCGGGTGCCCCCGCGGGTTCGCTGTTCGCCCGTCACATCGAAGAGGTCGACCGCCTGATCACCGGCTGGCGCGGCCAGGGAGCCATCAACCTGCCCGGCCGCGTGGAGGCCCGGAGGCAGGGTGGCAGACTGGTCATCCGGCAGGGCTGAAGCGCTGATGCACTTACGGCTGTGTCTCCCGGGCCGCCAGTGCTTTGGCCCCGGACCCCCGGCCGACGACGAAAGTGATGCGGGTGGACGACAAGGACATGGGCTCCGACCTCCAGTCGGTGCTCATTACCAAGGAAGAGATCGACGCGAAGCTGGCCGAACTGGCCGCGAAGATCGACGCGGATTACGCGGGCAGGGACCTGCTTCTCGTCGGAGTCCTCAAGGGCGCCGTGATGGTCATGGCGGACCTGGCGCGGGCGCTGTCCACCCCCGTGACGATGGACTGGATGGCCGTCTCCTCGTACGGGGCGGGCACACAGTCCTCCGGCGTGGTCCGGATCCTCAAGGACCTGGACACCGACATCAAGGGCAAGCACGTACTGATCGTCGAGGACATCATCGACTCGGGTCTGACCCTGTCGTGGCTGCTCTCCAACCTCGGTTCGCGGGAGCCGGCGTCGCTCGAAGTCTGCACGCTGCTCCGTAAGCCGGATGCCGCAAAGGTCGCGATCGACGTCAAATGGATCGGCTTTGACATTCCCAATGAGTTTGTCGTGGGATATGGCCTGGATTACTCGGAAAAGTACCGCAACATGCCTTTCGTCGGGACGCTCGCTCCACATGTCTACGGCGGTTAGAGCGCGCCTCGGCGCACCTGAGCGCTCCGAAGAGCGGCGAAGTTCCAGGGAAAGGCTTCGCCGCAGCCGGGAACCCCAGACCCCCTCACGCCGTTGGAGCATGGGAAGACGGGTTTGCCAGCCGTCCCGTGCGGTCGCGGGCCACAATGCTGGGGTACCGTCCGAAGAACAGTCTTTTCTCACAGCAGCATTTACCTACGGGCAGGAGGGACGGGGCGACTTCGCTCCGTATGGATGGACGTGAAGCGATACTTCCGTGGGCCGGTCATGTGGATCGTGCTGGCCGTCCTCGCCGTGGTCGTGTTGATGCAGGTCGTCGGCTCGTCGGGCGGCTACAAGACGGTGGACACCGGTCAGGTCGTCCAGGCGATCGACAAGAACCAGGCCGAGCAGGTCAGACTGACCACCGGCGACGAACAGATCATCAAGGTCGACCTCAAAAACGGCCAGAAGATCAACGGCAGCGACAAGATCCAGGCGAGCTATATCGGCAGCCAGGGTTCGACGCTGGCCAAGACGCTCCAGACCAAGTTCCAGAGCGGCGACATCACCAAGGGCTATACGGTCTCGCCGTCGAAGCAGAGCCCGTTCGTATCGGTGCTGCTCTCGCTGCTTCCCTTTGTCCTGATTGTCGTGGTCTTCCTCTTCCTGATGAATCAGATGCAGGGCGGCGGCTCCCGCGTCATGCAGTTCGGGAAGTCCAAGGCCAAGCTGATCACCAAGGACACCCCGAAGACGACCTTCGCCGATGTGGCGGGGTCCGACGAGGCGGTCGAGGAGCTCCACGAGATCAAGGAGTTCCTCCAGGAGCCGGCGAAGTTCCAGGCCGTCGGCGCCAAGATCCCGAAGGGCGTGCTGCTCTACGGCCCGCCCGGTACGGGCAAGACGCTGCTCGCCCGCGCGGTCGCGGGTGAGGCCGGGGTGCCGTTCTACTCGATCTCCGGTTCCGACTTCGTCGAGATGTTCGTCGGTGTCGGCGCCTCGCGTGTGCGTGACCTTTTCGAGCAGGCCAAGGCGAACGCCCCGGCGATCGTCTTCGTCGACGAGATCGACGCCGTCGGCCGGCACCGCGGCGCGGGTCTCGGCGGTGGCCACGACGAGCGCGAGCAGACGCTGAACCAGCTGCTCGTGGAGATGGACGGCTTCGACGTGAAGGGCGGCGTCATCCTGATCGCCGCCACGAACCGGCCCGACATCCTCGACCCCGCGCTGCTGCGCCCGGGCCGCTTCGACCGGCAGATCGCCGTCGACCGCCCGGACATGCAGGGCCGGCTGGAGATCCTGAAGGTCCACCAGAAGGGCAAGCCGGTCGCCCCGGACGTCGATCTGGGCGCTGTCGCCCGTCGTACGCCCGGCTTCACCGGCGCGGATCTGGCGAACGTGCTGAACGAAGCGGCGCTCCTGACGGCGCGCAGCGACAAGAAGCTGGTCGACAACCACTCCCTGGACGAGGCGATCGACCGCGTCGTGGCGGGCCCTCAGAAGCGGACCCGGATCATGTCCGAGAAGGAGAAGAAGATCACCGCGTACCACGAGGGCGGTCACGCCCTGGTCGCCGCGGCGTCTCCGAACTCCGACCCGGTACACAAGATCACGATCCTGTCGCGCGGCCGGGCCCTGGGCTACACCATGGTCCTGCCCGACGAGGACAAGTACTCGACCACGCGCAACGAGATGCTGGACCAGCTCGCCTACATGATGGGCGGGCGCGCGGCCGAGGAGCTCGTCTTCCACGACCCGACGACGGGCGCGGCCAACGACATCGAGAAGGCCACGGCCACGGCTCGGGCGATGGTCACGCAGTACGGCATGACCGAGCGGCTCGGCGCGATCAAGTTCGGCGGCGACAACACCGAACCGTTCCTCGGCCGGGAGATGGCGCATCAGCGCGATTACTCGGAAGAGGTCGCGGCGCTGGTCGACGAAGAGGTCAAGAAGCTCATCGAGACCGCGCACAACGAGGCGTGGGAAATTCTCGTCGAGAACCGCGACGTGCTCGACAATCTGGTCCTGGCGCTCCTGGAGAAGGAGACGCTGAACAAGGAACAGATCGCCGAGGTCTTCTCGACCATCGTGAAGCGCCCGTCCCGTCCGGCGTGGACCGGCTCGTCGCGTCGTACACCCTCGACGCGGCCGCCGGTGCTCTCTCCCAAGGAGCTCGCGCTGACCAATGGCGCCTCGGGTTCGAACGGCGGGATGCCCGCGGTGACGAGCGGCGAGACGCCCAACGAGGCGGTCCCCGAGGACCGTCCCGAGAGCTGATCCCGGGCGCCGCACCTGGCCCGGAATGGATGCCGCGCCCCCCAGGTTTTAGCCTGTGGGGGCGCGGTATTCGTTTGCCCGCCCACAGGACGGCACAGGAACGAGGCACACATGACCGACCCGGTGATGCTGGACGGGGAGAGCCCCATCCGCGAATTCGACGAGAAGCGGGCCGAGAATGCCGTGCGTGAACTGCTGATCGCGGTCGGGGAGGACCCGGACCGCGAGGGGCTGAGGGCGACCCCAGGCCGGGTGGCGCGGGCGTACCGGGAGATATTCGCGGGGCTCTGGCAGACACCTGAAGAGGTGCTGACCACGACGTTCGACCTCGGTCATGACGAGATGGTCCTGGTGAAGGACATCGAAGTGATGTCTTCATGTGAACATCATCTTGTGCCATTTGTCGGGGTGGCTCATGTCGGTTATATCCCGTCCTCCGACGGGAAGATCACCGGGCTCTCCAAGCTGGCCAGGCTGGTGGATGTCTTCGCCCGCCGGCCGCAGGTCCAGGAACGACTGACCACGCAGATCGCCGATTCACTGATGGAGATCCTGGACCCGCGCGGGGTGATCGTGGTCGTCGAGTGCGAGCACATGTGCATGACCATGCGGGGCGTACGGAAGCCGGGTGCCAAGACGATCACTTCGGCGGTCCGCGGCCAGCTGCGAGTTCCGGCCACCCGCGCGGAGGCGATGAGCCTGATAATGGCGCGCTGACCCGGCCGTCCGTGCGAGGACGCGCGAGCCCGCGCCTGTTCAGGCGGCCGCGCCCGTTCAGGAGGCCGGGCCCGCCGGGGCGGTGCCGTTCTTGTCGTCGTGGTCTTCCGGGAGTTTGCAGACCCGCTCCAGGAAGAAGGCCGCGATGATCACCGCGAGGCCCGCCAGCACGGAGAAGGCCGCGTAGATGGCCTGGTCGCGGCGGGCGGGGATGTCGAGGGAGCCGAGCAGGAAAACGCCCGTGCCGCCGTACATGCCGGAGACGAGGGCCGCGACCAGGGCGCTGGCCTGGCCGAAGACGACCGCGCGGGCCGCCATCAGCGGGTTCACGCCCTGCGCGCCGGGGCGGCGCTCCCGCTGGGCCTTCAGCCGGGCGCGCAGCGAGAGGGCCGTGGCGGTCAGGACGACCGCGATCACCGCGAGCACGATCGGCGCCGCGAGAGGGACGCTCGGCAGCGTGCCGAAGGAGTCCCACAGACGGGCGGCGCCCCAGGAGAGCACGCCCGCCACCACGAACAGGCCGGCGAGGACGCCGATCCGCAACTGCTTCACCGAGAAAGCCCTTCGCCTCGCTGTACCGACCCTCGCCGTGCTGACACGCGCCGCACCGGTTTTCGCCGTACCGGCCCCGCCGAGCCTAACCATTAGTCGGGCAGGCGGAGTTCCAGATCGGTCCGGGTCTGGACACCGCCGCGGCCGACGTCCGCCAGCAGTTCGGCGACCGGGCCATGGCCCGGGACCTGCGCTTCCGGGTCCACGTCGTGCCACGGGGCGAGGACGAAGGCGCGTTCATGGACCCTGGGGTGGGGGAGGGTGAGCCGCGGGTCGTCCGAGACGACGTCCGCGTACGCCACGATGTCCACGTCGATGGTGCGCGGCCCCCAGCGCTCCTCGTGGACCCGGTCGAAGGCTTCCTCGATGGCCTGGCCGCGCTCCAGCAGCGAGGACGGCGGCAGCGTCGTCTTGATCACGACGACCGCGTTGAAGTAGGACGGCTGGGAACCGGGCTCGACGCCCCAGGGCTCGGTCTCGTACACCGGGGAGACCGCCTTGACCCGCAGCCCCGGGGTGTCCTCCAGCGCGTCGATGGCGCCCTGGATCGTCTCCAGACGGTTGCCGAGGTTGGAGCCGAGGGAGACCACGGCGCGTTTCGGGTTGGACAGCGTGCTGTCCGCGGCGTCGACCTGCGCGACCACGGAGGCGGGCACCGGCTGTACGGTCGGGTCGCCCTGGGGACCGTTGGCGGAAAACACACTCATACTCGGCTCCGGGTGATGGTGATGGTCACATCGTCGAAGGGGACGGTGATCGGGGCGTCCGGTTTGTGCACGACTACCTCGACCTCCTGGACGCCGTCGTGTTTCAGACACTGCTGGGCGATCCGTTCCGCCAGCGTCTCGATCAGGTCGACCGGCTCTCCCTGGACGACCTCCACGACCTCTTCGGCCACGATGCCGTAGTGCACGGTCTTCGCCAGGTCGTCGTCGGCAGCCGCGGGGCGGGTGTCGAGGCCGAGCATCAGATCCACGATGAAGGTCTGGCCCTCCTCGCGCTCCCGGGGGAAGACGCCATGATGCCCACGGGCCTTGAGGCCGCGCAGCGCGACACGATCCACACGAATCACTCCTGCTGTCGTTGGTCGTCGGGGCACTCGGCCGGGTGCGGGCGGCGCGGTGCCCTTGTTTGAATCTACCCGCGGGCACGGACAGTGCTCCCGTGCGGGGGTGAGGGACAGGTGTGGGATTGCCCGGCAGCCGCCCCTGCCCGGGCCCGCCGATCGGCCCGCAGGAGCTGCCCACCCATTTATGCGGGTGTCTCGTCGTCCGTTTCCTCATCGGTCTCGGCCAGAACCGGTGAGCCGTGGTGTGACCAGATTTTCCACCCTTCGGGTGTGCGGCGGAAGACGTTGGTGGCGACGACCAGCTGGCCGACGAGTGGTCCGAGCTCGCCGCTCTCCTCGGCGGGGCCGCCGCTGAGGATGTTCTCCGTGCAGGTCACGAGGGCGGTGTCGGCGCTGACCGACACCACGACATCGGTCAGGAAGAACTGGATGTACTCGGTGTTCGCCATGATCAGCGCGTACGAGCGGAGCACCTCACCGCGGCCGGTGAGTACCGGCCAGCCCGGGTGGACGCAGGAGATCCCGTCGTCGCCGCCGTCCAGCCAGAGCGCGGACAGCACGTCGAAGTCGCCGCGCTCCATGGCCTCGTAGAACGTGGTGTTGGCCACCTCGACCTGTTCGATGTCCGTCCGCGCGGTCACTGGGCTCCTTCGACGGCGCGGGCGACCCGTACCGCGTCGGCGGTCGCCCGTACCTCATGGACGCGGACCGCCCAGGCGTTCTGGTGGGCGGCGATCGCGGAGACGGCGGCGGTGGCGGCGTCGCGCTCACGGGCGGGCGGCGGGGAGCCCTCGCCGCCGGCGAGGACATGCCCGAGGAAGCGTTTACGGGAGGCCGCGACCAGAAGCGGCCGGCCCAGAGCGCGCAGTTCGGTGAGGTGCGCGAGGAGCGCGAGGTCGTGCTCGGCCTGTTTGGCGAAGCCGAGACCGGGATCGATGACGAGCCGCTCGGGGGCGACGCCTGCGGCTATCACCGCGTCCATCCGCGCGCGCAGTTCGGCGACGACCTCCGCGACGACGTCCGTGTAGACGGCGCGGCTGTTCATCCGCTCGCTGAAGCCGCGCCAGTGCATCACCACGAAGGGCACGCCCGCGGCGGCGACGGCGGGGACCATGGCCGGGTCCGCGAGTCCGCCGCTGACGTCATTGACCAGCGCGGCGCCGGCGGCGACCGCCTGCTCGGCGACGGAGGCGCACATGGTGTCGACGGAGACGGTGACGCCTTCGGCCGCCAGGCCCCGTACGACGGGGATCACGCGCCTGAGCTCCTCGTCCTCGTCGACGCGGGTGGCGCCGGGCCTGGTCGACTCGCCGCCGACGTCCACCAGGTCCGCGCCCTCGGCGACAAGATCGAGGCCGTGCTTGATGGCGGCGGTGGTGTCGAACCAGCGGCCACCGTCGGAGAAGGAGTCGGGCGTCACATTGACGACCCCCATCACCGCACAGCGGTCCCACTCCGGCAGCCCCTCGACCGTGCCCCGCGCGCGCAACGTACTCATACGCCCACCCTAGGGGGTCTCCCCGGGGGTGGGCCGCCCGGCCGGATCCGCTCGACGGGCGTGTGACGGGCGCTGGACCGGGCCTCTTCCACCGGACAGGGGCTGCTCCCCTCGGGCGGACGGCGCTACTTTGAAGACACGCCCTAGGCCGTACGGACCTCGTGGTCGGGCGGGTTTCCGAGGTCGTGGACGCAGGGGTGGCGGTCGCGGGCGAGGCGGCGCAGGGGGCGCGGCAGCGAGAGGGTGACGAAGCCCTCGGCCCGCATCGCGGCGAAGCCGATCCTGGGCAGTTCGCCGGTGCTGCGAAAGACCACGTAGCGCGGTTCCCAGCGCGGCTGGAACTTGGCGTTGAAGCGGTACAGCGACTCGATCTGGAACCAGCGGGAGAGAAATACCAACAGCCCCCGCCAGCCGCGCAGTACCGGTCCCGCGCCCAGCCGTTCGCCGCGGGCGAGCGCCGAGCGGAACATCGCGAAATTGAGGGAGATCCGCTCCACCCCGAGCGTGGGGGCGGCGTGCAGCGAGGC
Organism: Streptomyces sp. NPDC102274; assembly: GCF_044766385.1. NCBI lineage: Bacteria > Bacillati > Actinomycetota > Actinomycetes > Kitasatosporales > Streptomycetaceae > Streptomyces > Streptomyces sp. NPDC102274. Next base: position 411,713 of record NZ_JBIWLW010000002.1, read on the forward strand.
GACGATCAGCAGTTCGTTCATGCCGGGGTCGGCGGCGCGGTCGCGGCGCATCAGGTCCAGGGACATCCCGTCCGTACCCCATGGGACGAAGTGGAGGACGGCCTTCAGGTCGCCGTACGGGCCGGTCGCGTCCTCGCCGGGCCCGTGGGCCGTGGCGATCACGGAGTCGCCGTCCGCGGGGTCGCCGATCCGGCCGAGGGCCATGGAGAAGCCGCGTTCCGTGTCGGTGCCGCGCCAGTCGTCGGCGGCGCGGCGGATCCGGGCCAGCTCGCCGTCGGAGAGATCACGGACCCGCCGTACCCGCGTTGCGTAGCCGGCGCGCTCGATGCGCTTCACCATCTGGCGTACGTTCCGCATGGAGCGTCCGTGCAGGGAGAAATCCGGCACGTCCACCACCGCCTCGTCGCCGAGCTCCAGCGCGCCGAGTCCGGTCTCGCGGGTCCAGACCTCGCCGCCCGTCTCGCTGCAGCCCATGACGGCGGGGGTCCAGGAGTGGGCCTTGGCCTCGTCCATGAAGCGTTCGATGGCGCCGGGCCAGGCCTCGACATCGCCGATCGGGTCGCCGCTGGCGAGCATCACCCCGGAGACGACGCGGTAGCAGACGGCGGCCTTGCCGCTGGGGGAGAAGACCACGCCCTTGTCGCGGCGGAGCGCGAAGTGGCCGAGGGAGTCACGGCCGCCGTGCCGGGCGAGCAGGGCGCGCAGCCGCTGTTCGTCGTCCTCGGTGAGGCGGGCGGCGGGGTGTTCGGGGCGGAAGGCGAGATAGCCCGTGGTGAGGGCGGTGAGCAGCCCGAGCGCGCCGAGGGAGTCGCCGACGGTGCCGCTCACGATGCCGTTGTAGTCGATGGGTCCGTCGAGGCCGAACAGGCCGTACAGCACATGTTCGAGCCGTTCGGCCAGGCCGGGGTTGCCGACGGTGCGGCGCGGATGGACGCTGACGATGATCAGCCCCAGGCCGATGGAGCCCGCGCCCATCAGGAAGAAGTTGGCCAGCGCCTTCCAGCGGCTGCGCGGGTCGGGCAGGGCGGCGAACTCTCCGCGGTGGCGCAGCAGCAGGGTGAGCAGCACCACCGAGAGGAGGACTCCGACGAGTGAGTGCCGGTAGCCGAACTGCGCGACGGCGCCCGCGGGGAGCAGGACGACGGCGGCCCGCCAGGCGCGCCGCTTACGGCGTTTCAGGCCGTGTGCGAGCACCAGCAGGAGTACGCCGGCGCTGATGGAGAGCGCGGCGGACAGAGGGCCGAGCGCCCCCGGCAGCACCTCGGCGAAGGTGTGCATCCGGCTGTGGCGGAAGCGGGGGAAGACCCCGGCGGCGATGTCCAGCAACCCGACGAGGGTGCAGGCGGTGCCGACCAGCGTGGGGACGGTTTCGGGGCGCGGGCCGCGGAAGAGTCGGCGGGTCCGCCGGAACAAACGGCGTGTCAGTGGCTTGGGGGGTATGGCCGTGCTGTGCTGTGACCGATCCGGAACCGATCCTGATTTATCCCCATCCAGCGTCACAGACATCGCTTCCCGTGGTTCCGCGAGAGAGTGTGGTGCCCGTGTCCGCTTCTTCTTCGCGGGCCGGACATTTTGCGACCTCTAGGACGGGGGTTTCGGGGGTCGGGTTCCTCTGCGTTTCGGAAAATCTCACAGGAGAAAGCTCGGTCGACATGGGTCTTACCAGTCGTAAAGTCCTGGCCTTGGCGGTCCTGCTGGCTGTTGCGCTGTTCGTCGTGACCATCTGGCTCTGGCCGCGGCTGTCGCGGAGTACGCCGCGTGTCGTGTTCGGCCGGGTCGGACTGCTGTTCGCCACGCAGGTGGCGGTGTTCATGGCGGTCGGTCTCGTCGCCAACAACTCCTTCCTCTTCTACGGTTCGTGGTCCGACCTGTTCGGGCGGAAGCAGGACCTGGGGGCGGTCGTCGACCACTCGGCCAGTGGCAGTCACGTGACGGTGATGGACACACAGCGGACGCCGACGCCGGGCGGTTCGGTGCCCTCGGCGGCCGGCCAGGTCCAGCGGATCGTCGTCAGCGGCCCGAAATCCGGGATCGACAGCACCGCGTATGTCTATCTCCCGCCCGAGTACTTCCGGCCGGGGTTCGTGCACCGGACCTTCCCGGTCGCCGTCGTGCTCACCGGCTATCCGGGGATGGCGGAGAACCTGATCAAGGGGCTGAACTATCCGAAGACCGCCTGGCAGCTGGCAAAGGACGGCAAGATGCAGCCGATGGTGCTGGTGATGCTGCGGCCGACCGTGGCGCCGCCGCGGGACACCGAGTGCGTGGACGTCCCCCGCGGGCCGCAGACCGAGACGTTCTTCGCCAAGGACCTGCCGCTGGCGGTGTCCCGGACGTACCGGGTCGGGCGCGACCCGAAGAGCTGGGGCATCATGGGCAATTCCACCGGCGGCTACTGCGCGCTGAAGATCGCCATGCACCATCCGGAGCGGTACTCCGTGGGCGTCGGGCTCTCGGCGTACTACAAGGCGCCCGTCGACCCGACCACCGGTGATCTCTTCCGGGGCGACAAGCAGCTGCGGAACCGCTCCGATCTGCTGTGGACCCTGGACAACCGGCCGCAGGGCAATGTGTCCCTCCTGGTCACCTCGTCCAAGAAGGGTGAGGGAAATCTCAAGGCCACACAGACCTTCATCAGCAAGGTCAAGGCGCCCTCGCACGTGTCGTCGATCATCCTCGACAGCGGCGGGCACAACTTCAACACCTGGCGCAGGGAGATCCCGCCGGCCCTGGAGTGGATGAGCGGGCGGCTCTACTCGAACTGACGCCCGCCGTCGTGGCGGTCCTCAGACGGAGGCGACCTTGCTGACCGTCTCCAACTCCACGTCCGTACGGGGGATGGCCTGCGCGTCGGCGTCGATCGACCGGCGCAGCGCCTCGTGCAGCCTGGCCGGTGTGAGGACCCCGAGGAAGCGCCCCGTCTCCTCCTTGTCGATCACCGCGATCCACCCCGCGTCGTGCTGGAGCATCGTGGCGAACGCCTGCTTCAGGGAGGCGCCGACCGGCAGCCATGCCTCCATCCGGCGGGCGTGCTCCCGTACGGTCCCGGAGGCGCCGGTCTGCTCGGTGGAGATCCAGCCGTGCAGGTTGTCGGCGGAGTCCAGGACGACGGCCCAGCGGGCGCCCTCCTCGGCGAGCTTCGCCGCGGCGCGCCCCAGCGGGTCGTCGAGATGGACGAGGGGCGGCTGTTCGAGGTCGCCCTCCTCGATGGAGGTGACGGAGAGCCGCTTCAGGCCGCGGTCCGCGCCGACGAAATCGGCGACGTACGGGGTGGCGGGCGTGCCGAGCACGGCGGCGGGGGCGTCGAACTGTTCGATCCTGCCCTGTCCGTAGACGGCGATTCGGTCGCCGAGCCGGACCGCTTCCTCGATGTCGTGCGTGACAAACAGCACAGTCTTGCGGACCGCCGCCTGGAGCTTGAGGAACTCGCTCTGGAGATGGTCGCGCACGACGGGGTCGACCGCGCCGAACGGTTCGTCCATGAGCAGAACGGGCGGGTCGGCCGCCAGGGCGCGGGCCACGCCGACGCGCTGGCGCTGGCCGCCGGAGAGCTGCTCGGGGTAGCGGTCACCGTAGACGGACGGGTCGAGTCCGACCAGGTCGAGGAGTTCGGCGGCGCGCTCACGGCCCTTGCCGCGCTGCCAGCCGAGCAGATGCGGGACGGTCGCGGTGTTCTCCAGAACCGTCTTGTGCGGGAAGAGGCCGACCTGCTGGATGACATAGCCGATACGGCGCCTGAGCTGGACCGGGTCGATGGCGGAAATGTCGTCCCCGTCGAGGAATATCCGACCCTCGGTCGGCTCGATGAGGCGGTTGACCATTTTCATGGTGGTGGTCTTGCCGCAGCCGGAAGGTCCGACGAGCGTGACCAGCTCGCCCTGGGGAACCTCGAAGGAGAGGTCGTCGACGGCGATCGTGCCGTCCGGGTACCGCTTGGTGACGTGCTCGAATCGGATCATGGTTCCCCATTGTGCGGCGTGTTGTGTGAAGGCCATGTTGCTGGAATGTGGCGGGCTTCCGCGAATGTCAGTGGTCGGGGTTAGGGTCGCCAGGACATAGAGCCAGACATACGTTCGGGAAGACGGGGGAGGCGGGGATGGATGAGTACGCAAGGGTGCCTGGCGGCGAACGACTGGATCTGCGGGGAATATCTCCGCTCCCGTAGCCAGGAGTTGATCGACGCGACGGTCCAGCATGTGTGGATCACCGCGGTTTCGGTCGTCATAGGGCTGCTGGTGGCATTTCCGCTGGCCCTGCTGGCGCGGAGCAGGCCGTCATTCGCCGGACCGGTGCTGGGGCTGACGACGCTGCTCTACACGATTCCGTCGCTGGCGATGTTCTCGCTGCTGCTGCCGCTCTTCGGGCTCTCCGCCGGTCTGGTGATCACCGGCCTGGTGTTCTATTCACTGACCATCCTCGTGCGGAACATCATCGCGGGGCTCGAATCGGTGCCGGAAGAGGCACGGGAGGCGGCCCGCGGGATGGGGTACGGACCGGGGCGGCTGCTCTGGGAGGTCGAGCTGCCCCTGGCGCTGCCCGCGCTGATGGCGGGCCTGCGCATAGCCACGGTGTCGACGGTCGCGCTGACCACGGTCGGGTCCATCGTCGGCCGGGGCGGGCTCGGCAATCTCATCGAGGACGCGCTGCCGAGTTTCTTCAAGGCGCAGGTGCTGACGGCCTCGGTGCTGTGCGTGCTGCTCGCGGTCGTCGCCGATCTGCTGCTGCTCGGAGTGCAGCGGCTGCTGACTCCCTGGACGCGCGTACGGCCGGCGCGTACGTCCCGCCGTAATGCCGCGCGGAGCGGGCCCGCCGGGGCTGATCCTGCCGGGACCGGTTCTGCCGGGACCGGTCCCGCCGATGCCGTGAAGGCGGTGGGCTGACCATGGGAGTTCTGGGTGAGGCGGTCGGCTGGCTGACGACCGGTGCCAACTGGTCCGGCGACGGCGGGGTGTGGCAGCGGCTGGAGGAGCACATATTCGTCAGCGGGGTCGCGCTCGCGCTGGCGTGTGCGATCGCCCTGCCCACAGCGCTCTTTCTGGGGCACATCGGCAAGGGTGGCGCGCTCGCGATCAATATCTCCAATGTGGGCCGGGCGGTGCCGGTGTTCGCCGTGCTCGCCCTGTTCATGGTCTCGCCGCTGCGCAACTCGGGCTCGGTGCCCACGATCATCGCGCTGGTGCTCTTCGCCGTGCCGCCCCTGCTGACCAACGCCTACGTCGGGATGCGGGAGGTGGACAGCGCGGTCGTGGAGGCCGCCCGGGGGATGGGCATGTCCGGGCGCCAGCTCTTCGTACGGGTGGAGCTGCCCCTCGCGTACCCGCTGATCATGACCGGGCTGCGCTCGGCCTCCGTACAGGTGGTGGCCACCGCCACCATCGCGGCGATGGTGGGACAGGGCGGCCTCGGCCGGATCATCACCGCCGGCTTCAACACGTACAACACCCCGCAGGTGGTCGCGGGTGCGCTTCTCGTCGCGCTGCTCGCGCTGCTCGTCGAAGGCGTGCTGGTGGCGCTGGACCGGGTCATCGACCCGGCACCCTCGCTCGCCGCCCGGCCCTCCCGCACGACCGTGTGACGACCGACCCTTTTGGCTTCTTGGAGATGGTGAACCTCATGAGCAAGACCTCGCGCCTCGCGGGTGCCGTACTGGGAGTGGTGGCCCTGACCACCTCGCTCGCCGCGTGCGGCGGTGACAGCCTGGAGAAGGACAAGAGCGGCTCCGACGGCTCCGGTTCCGGATCCGGCTCGGGGAAGAAGGGCTCGCTCGTCATCGGCGCGGCGGCCTTCACGGAGTCCAAGGTGCTGGCGGAGCTGTACGCCCAGATCCTGGGCGACGCGGGCTACTCCACGTCCGTCACGACGGTGAAGAACCGCGAGCTGTACGAACCGTCCCTGGAGAAGGGCGAGATCGACGTGGTGCCCGAATACGCCGCGACGATCACGGAATTCCTCAACGCCAAGGTGAACGGCGCCAAGGCGGCCGAGGAGAAGCCGCTCGCGTCCAGCGACTCCGCCGCGACGGTCGCCGAGCTGGAGAAGCTCGCCGGGCCGCGCGGACTGAAGGTGCTGCCCGCCGGTCGGGCGGTTGACCAGAATGCCTTCGCGGTGACCAAGGAATTCGCCGAGAAGAACAAGCTGAAGACCCTTTCCGATCTTGGAAAGTCGAAGCTCAAGGTGAAGATCGCGGCCGGCGACGAGTGCGAGGTGCGGCCGTTCTGCGCCCCCGGCCTGAAGAAGACGTACGGCATCGACGTGGCGGGCATCGACCCCAAGGGCGTCGGCACCCCGCAGTCCAAGCAGGCCGTCAAGGACGGTGTGGACCAGGTCGTCCTGACCAGTACCACCGACGGCACGCTCGACAGCTTCGGACTGGTCGTACTCGAAGACGACAAGAAGCTTCAGAACGCCGACAACGTACTGCCCGTGGTCAATGCCAAGGACGCCGGTTCGGCGGAGATAGCCGATGTCCTGGGCAAGCTGACCGACGCGCTGACGACGGACGATCTCGCGCGGTTGAACCTCAAGATCGATGCCGAGCGGGCGAAGCCGGAGGATGTCGCCAAGGAGTACTTGGAGTCCAAAGGTCTGGTCAAGAAATAGCGACCGGACGGCGTCCGCGCGGTAACCGGCTCCAGGCAAAACGGAGTTCTGTAGAGGAAACAGGAGTGGAAGGGGAGGAGGGCCGGGCAACGGGCCGGGAAAGATTGTCCGACCGGCCCCCCATTTCGTCTCCACGCACGGTAAATTTCAGGCCATGCCACGTGGACGCCACCGCCATTCCCCACCCCTCCACAAGCTTCTGCCGCCGACGGCGGTCGCCGGAGCCGCGGTTCTCTGTGCCGCGGGCGCCTGGTTCCTCGCGGAGCCCGTGGTGCTCCGCGGTCTGGTCGCGGTGGCGGCCGCCGCGGCGGTCACCGGCGCGGGCTTCATGCGTGGCTGGGACCGCAGCGCCGGGCGCCGGGTCGCCGAGCTGACGCGCGGGCGGGAGAGCGACGGCTGGAAGGCCGAGGAGCGCCTAGCCGAACTGGAAGCGGACGTCGAGGAGTCGCGCGAACTGCGCCTCAAGCTTGAGGCCAAGCTGCGCGCCAAGCGCATCGAGCTGGCCGGGCTGCGCGGTGAACACGCCGCGCTGCTGCGCCGCTATGCCACCGCGGAGACCGAGCGCGCCACCGCGCTGGAGGGGCGGCGTCAGCTCGCCCTGGAGGCGGCGGCCGATCGCAAGGCGCTGCCCGCCGGGGGAAGCACGCCCACCAAGGCCGCGTATATCAGCGCCGCGCGGGCCCTGGACGAACTGCCGCGCAACGCCGCGGTCCAGCAGGCGAAGCGTACGGTCGAGGCGGCCCGTGCGCGCGATCTCGCCGAACGGGCGACGGAGGCGGGGGAGTCGCGGGGGAAGCACGCGGCGGCCGCCGGGGCCGAGCAGCACAGCCGCCCGTCGTCCGCCCTTCCCGCCACGCGCGTGCCCACGGCGTCCGCGATCGTCCCGTACGCCCCGGCGGGCCGCCCCGTGCGCCGTCCCGAGGGCGGCTTCGACTTCTTCGGTGCGCAGGCCGCCGCGCAGAACGCCCGCGGCGGGCACAAGAAGGCGGACGCGGACGAGACGGAGGAGCCCGCGCCGGCCGCCGAGCTGGCGCGCGTCGAACGCGAGGACCTCGCCGATGTGGTGGGGGAGGAAGCGCTCGCCGAGCGGCGCAGGGCCGAGGAACGCGGGATCGGACAGGTCATCGATCTGACCGCGCACGACGAGACCGAGCCGCTCGAACTGGGAGAGCTGCGCAACGCGGTCAGCGGCTGATCATCAGGGTCGCTGATCAACGGGGTCGCTGATCAGGGGGATCGCCGGGCGCGGGGTGTGCTGGGCGCGGGGGCCGCTGATCGCGAACGGCCGCCCGGCGCCCGCTACTTGTCGATGTCTCCGACGACGAAGAACAGCGAGCCGAGGATCGCCACCATGTCGGCGACCTGCGTCCCGGGCAGCAGCTCCGCCAGCGCCTGGATGTTGTTGAACGAGGCCGAGCGCAGCTTCAGCCGGTACGGCGTCTTCTCACCCTTCGACACCAGGTAGTAGCCGTTGATCCCGAGGGGGTTCTCGGTCCACGCGTACGTATGACCCTCGGGCGCCTTCAGCACCTTGGGCAGCCGCTGGTTGATCGGCCCGGGAGGCAGCTCGGCGATCCGGTCCAGACAGGCGTCCGCCAGGGCCAGCGCGTTGTGCGTCTGCTCCAGCAGGCATTCGAACCGCGCCAGGCAGTCGCCCTCCTCGCGGGTCACGACCGTGAGCGTGTCGCGCAGTTCGCCGTACGCGAGATACGGCTCGTCGCGGCGCAGATCGAAGTCGACCCCCGAGGCGCGGGCGATCGGCCCGGACACCCCGTACGCGTGGACCGCCTCCCGCGACAGCACCCCGACCCCGCGGGTACGGCCCCGGAAGATCTCGTTGCCGAGGACCAGCCGGTCGTACACGTCCATCCGCGAGCGCACCGACGCGATCGCGGCCCTGGCGCGCCCCTGCCAGCCCGCGGGGAGGTCGTCCTTGAGGCCGCCGACCCGGTTGAACATGTAGTGCATCCGGCCGCCGGAGATCTCCTCCATCACGCCCTGGAGCTCCTCGCGTTCCCGGAAGGCGTAGAACACCGGTGTGATACCGCCCAGTTCGAGGGGGTACGAGCCGAGGAACATCAAGTGGTTGAGCACCCGGTTCAGCTCGGCGAGCAGCGTTCTGGTCCATACGGCGCGCTCGGGCACCTCCATGCCGAGCATCCGCTCGACGGCCATCACCACGCCCAGCTCGTTGGAGAACGCCGAGAGCCAGTCGTGGCGGTTGGCGAGGACCAGGACCTGCCGGTAGTCGCGCGCCTCGAAGAGCTTCTCCGCGCCGCGGTGCATATAGCCGATGACCGGCTCCGCCTGCTGGATCACCTCGCCGTCGAGCACGAGGCGGAGCCGGAGCACCCCATGGGTGGAGGGGTGCTGCGGGCCGATGTTGAGCACCATGTCCGTGCTCTCCGCCGCGCCGCCGATACCGACCGTCGTCCGGGTGGTCTCCGTCATGGGCGACAGTCTCTCAGAGCGCCGGACGTGGATCCGGGCCCCGTGCCTCCGCAGCCGGAAAGGCCCCGGAAACCGGGAAGGCCCCCGGAGCCGGGAGGCCGACGGGCTGCATGAGCCACTGGAAGTCCCCCAGGCCGCCCCGGGCCGTCAGCTCCGCCGCCTCCCCGGCCGCCGCGAGGGCCCGTACGTACGCCGCCGGATCGGTGGTGGCGAGGGACAGCGGCGGCCGTTCGCCGCTCACCCCCAGCCGGTGCAGGGCCTCGCGCTGGGCCAGCAGCTCCGCGCCGGGCAGCGCGCAGGCGTCCAGCGCCACATGGGCGGTGAGATCGCTGCCGCCGTCCGGTACGGGAGGCACCTCCCGGCCCGCCCGGAAGCCGGTCAGCGTGCCGAAGGGCGGCCGGGCGTCCCGTAGATGGGCGTAGTCGACCGCGACCGCGAGCCCCCGCTCCAGGGTGGCGACGGCCGCCGCCCACGCCTCGTCGCGCGGCCGGCCGATCTCCGCGCGGGTGCCGGGGCGGACCGGCGCCCACCAGCGGGCGAGCCACTCGGCGTCGGGTCCGTCGACCGGTTCGCCCGGCTCCTCGGAGCCGTCCGGCCGGACGAGGACGTACCGCACGACCCCGTCGGGGCCGGTCTCCGCGATGTCGACGGGGACGTTGTCGAGCCACTCGTTCGCGAAGAGCAGCCCGCTGACCCCGGCCGGAGGCTCCGTACACCACTGGATACGGGGATCCAGCCCGGCGGGGCGCGGCGCGCGTTCGACGGCGTACGGCCGTACCGCGAGCCCGTCCGGGACCGCGGCCAGGATTCCGGAAAGCAGCTCGCCGCGGCCCGCGCCGATGTCGACGAGCGCCACCTCGTCCATGTCCAGCCGCTCGGCGGTCCGGGCCAGCAGCCGGGCGACGGCGGCGGCGAAGAGCGGGGAGGCGTGGACCGACGTACGGAAGTGCCTGGCCGGTCCCTCGGGGCGCAGATAGAAGCCCCCCGGGCCGTACAGCGCGCGCTCCGCGGCCGTACGCCACCGGAGCGGTCCGGCGCCGCACCGGCTGTCCGTCGCCCCTCGCGCTGTACCCGGTGTCCCGCGCGACTTACACGTCTCATCCGTCACGGCGTCAAGTCTCCACCTTGGGGAGTACGCTTCCGCCGACCGGATCGGCCCTCCGGCTGACCCTTCCACCTTGTCCGCCTCACTACGCTGGGTTACGTGCAGCGCTTTTACGACTTTCTCCGTGGACACCCGACGGGCGTCGACAGCTTCTGGGCTGTCCTGCTCTTCGGGCTTTCCCTGTTGTGGGTGGTCCAGGAGAACCAGGGCGTGGTGGCCATCCCGCTGGTCCTGCTGCTGAGTGTCTCCGTCGCGCTGCGCCGCCGCGCGTCCGAGAAGGTGCTGCTGCTCATGCTGGGCCTGGGCCTCGCCCAGCTCGCCCTGGACGTGCGGCCCAACGCGGCCGACTTCGCGATGCTGGTGATCATCTACACCGTCGCCGCGCAGGGCGGGCCGCGCTGGGCCTCGCGGCTCGCGCTGATCGGCGGACTGCTCGCCGCCCCCTTGGCGCAGGTGCGCTGGCCCGATGAGAGCGTCGGCGGCCCCATGAGTCAGGTTGGCGTCGCCATCGTCATCAGCGTGCCGTTCGCCCTCGCCTGGGTGCTGGGCGACTCCGTCCGTACCCGCCGCGCCTACTTCGACCAGCTGGAGGAGCGCGCCACCCGGCTGGAGAAGGAGCGCGAGGCGCAGGCCAAGGTGGCGGTCGCCGCCGAGCGGGCCAGGATCGCCCGTGAGCTGCACGATGTCGTCGCGCACAATGTCTCGGTGATGGTGGTCCAGGCGGACGGCGCCGCCTATGTGCTGGACGCCGCGCCCGACCAGGCCAAGCAGGCCCTGGAGACCATTTCGAGCACCGGCAGACAGGCGCTCGCCGAGATGCGCAGGCTGCTGGGCGTGCTGCGGACCGGTGACGCCAAGGAGAGCGGCGAGTACGTGCCGCAGCCCGATGTCGGACAGATCGAGGAACTGGTCGAGAACGTACGGGGCGCCGGTCTGACCGTGGACTTCCGGATCGAGGGCACCCCGCGCCCGCTGCCCAGCGGGGTGGAGCTGACCGCGTACCGCATCGTGCAGGAGGCCCTCACCAACAGCCGCAAGCACGGCGGACCCGATGTGGGCGCCAGCGTGCGTCTGGTCTACTTCGACGACGGGCTCGGACTGCTCGTCGAGGACGACGGGCGGGGCGCGGCCCACGAGATGTACGAGGACGGCGGGGCCGACGGGCGCGGTCATGGGCTCATCGGCATGCGGGAGCGGGTCGGTATGGTCGGCGGCACACTGGATGCCGGGCCGCGACCCGGCGGCGGCTTCCGGATCAGCGCGCTGCTGCCGCTGAAACCCGCGCACTGAAGCACGCGGAGGCGTATCGGCAGCCGCCCGGCCGCCGCCTCTACCGGCCCCTGCTCCTCCCCTATTCACCGTCTACTCCCCTACTCCCCTACTCCCCTACTCACCGTTCCCTCTCCGCCGCCGCCGCCCCGACCGGCCGCCGCTCCCTCCTACCGGACAAGGACCCGCAGATGTCGATCCGCGTCATGCTCGTCGACGATCAGGTGCTGCTGCGCACCGGATTCCGTATGGTGCTGGCCGCGCAGCCCGACATGGAGGTCGTCGCGGAGGCCGGGGACGGCGCGGAGGCGATCGAGAATCTCCGCTCCACCGCCGTCGACGTCGTCCTGATGGACGTCCGTATGCCCCGGCTGGACGGCGTCGAGGCGACCCGCCGGATCTGCGCGGAGCCCGGCGCTCCGAAGGTGCTCATCCTGACCACCTTCGACCTGGACGAGTACGCGTTCTCCGGGCTCAAGGCCGGGGCGAGCGGATTCATGCTGAAGGATGTGCCGCCGGGCGAGCTGCTCAGCGCGATCCGCTCGGTGCACAGCGGTGACGCCGTCGTCGCCCCGTCCACCACACGGCGGCTGCTGGACCGCTTCTCGCCGATGCTGCCCAGCGCGGGCAAGCCGCGGCACAAGGAGCTGGACCGGCTGACCGACCGGGAGCGCGAGGTCATGCTGCTGGTCGCGCAGGGGCTGTCGAACGGGGAGATCGCCGGCCGGCTCGTGCTCTCCGAGGCGACCGTGAAGACGCATGTCGGCCGGATACTCACCAAGCTCGGACTGCGCGACCGCGTGCAGGTGGTCGTCCTCGCCTACGAGACGGGACTGGTGCGGGCCGGAGGCGGCGGGGCCGTCTGAGCCGCGTGCTCCTGGGGATCAACGGCCCCTCCTGGGCGGCAGGACCCGGACCGCGTACGAACTCCGTCGGCGGCTGCCGGGCAGCGTCGTCCGCGACCCCGACATGTAGCGAGGACCCCCGGCCGCCCCGCCCGCTCACGGCTTCCCGGGGCCGGTGTGCCGTCAGCGCAGCACCCCCTCCAGGAAGTCGCTCCCGAGCCGGGCCACCACGGCGACATCCAGCTGACGCAGCACATAGCGTCCGCGTCGCTGGGTCGTCAGCAGCCCCGCCTTCCGCAGCACCGCGAGATGCCGGGAGACCTCGGGCGCGGTGATCCCGTACGTATCCGCCAGCTCGCTCGTCGAGTACGAGCCGCGGGCCAGGCTCCGGCACAGCCGCATCCGCATGGGGTGCGCGACCGCCTCCAGACGCAGCTTGACCGTGTCGACGGGCGTGGCGTCCGTCAGCTCCCGCGTGGAGACCGGGTATTGCACGACCGGCTGCCAGCCGGGCGTGCTCAGCGCCAGCAGATGGGGCCAGCCGAAGGCGGTCGGCAGGAACGTCAGCCTGTGTCCCGCGGCTCCCGTCGCGGCCGTACGGCCATGGGTCAGCTTGTCCACCACGATCCTCGTACGGAGCCCGTCCTCCTCCAGCGTGACGGCGGGGGAGACGGCGGCGACGGCCTCCGCGAGACCCTTGCGGCGCAGCGTCTCCGTCTTGTGCCGGGCGTCGGCGGCGAGCTGGACACGGACGCGCCGCCAGGTGTCCGCGAAGAACGCCTCCTCGCAGTCTTCGAGCAGCCGCCGTATCCAGGCCCTGACCCCGGGCGGATCCGCCAGCATCTGCCGTACGAACGCGGCTTGGCGTGGACCACGGGCCGCCGCCAGCTCCAGGGCGCGCTGCCGCACGCCCGCGTCGACGAGCGGTGAGGGCAGACCCTCGCCGTACTGGCTGGCACAGGAGATCTCCAGCGCCGCCGCCACATACGTCTCGTCGTCCATCAGATCGAGGTCGTCCAGCTCCTCGGCGAGCGTCTCCCGGGGCGTGGCGGGCAGCAGGATGTCGGCGCGGGTCGACCGCCACAGGAAGTCCGCTTCGTGCAGCCGGTCGGCCAGCTCGGGCTTGAGCCCGGCGGAGGTGGTGGTGATCCAGCCGTGCAGCCGGGCGTGGTGGGCGGGCTCGGAGAGTGCGTGCAGAGCGGCACCAAGCTCCGCCAGCGGGGACGGGCCGAAGGCGATCCGCTCCGGGGGCAGGCCGGTGATGTCGATGAACACGCTCATGAGGACATGGTGCACGCTGCCACTGACAACCGGTCCGCCGACCGGGCGTCAGCTCGGCTACCCGGCGCCCGGCGCTCCGGATTCTCAGAACGCTCCGGGCTTTCCGTAGAGCCCGGCGGGGCGCCCCTCCGCGCCGTACCAGCTCGGAGGGGCGCTCTTCAGGACCCGGTAGGCCCCCTCCCCGCGACATCCCTCAGGACTGCGCCTCCAGCACGCGGGTCACGAACTCCTCGACCGCCGCCCGTACCTCCTCCGCCGTCCACTCCAGCCCCGGCTCCGCCACCGTGACTTCAGTGAAGGAGAGACCACGAACGGCGGCCGCCGGGGCCGACCAGACCCGGAACAGCGCCGTCTTCGTCTCTTCCGCCTGCCGCACCGCCGCCTCGTTCAGCACGTCCGGGGTGTACGGCAGCCACACCTGGAACTGATGGGTGTGCGGCGGCTCCGGGTGTACGCGGAACCACGGGACGGCGGACGCCGCGAAGCCCTCGGCCAGCGCCGCGGCCACCACGCGCGCGTGCTCCACGTACGAGGGCAGCTTGGGCAGTTCGCGCTCCAGGCCCATGAGGGCCGCCAGCGCCGCCGGGTACTGCTGGAAGACCTGGCCCCCATAGCGGTGCCGCCAGACCCGCGCCTCCTCCACCAGCTCCGGGGGACCGGCGAGCACGGCGCCCGACAGCCCGTTGAGCGACTTGTAGAAGGACACGTACACGCTGTCCGCGAGGCTCGCGATCTCGGCCGGCGGGCGCCCGAAGTGCGGGGCGCATTCCCACAGCCGCGCGCCGTCGACATGCACCACCGCGTCCCGCTCACGCGCCGCGTCCACGGTCGCCACCAGCTCGTCCCAGGACGGCAGGACGAACCCCGCGTCGCGCAGCGGCAGTTCCAGCATCAGCGTGCCGAACGGCTCGGCCAGGTCCCGGATCTCCCCGGCGGTCGGCAGCCGCGGCTCCTTGGTCGGATGGACCGTACGCAGCCCGCTGACCACCGACAGCGCACCGGCCTCGTGCACCTCGGGGTGGGCGAGCGGATGCAGCGCCACCGTGCTGTTGCCCGTACGCCCCGCCCAGCAGCGCAGCGCAACTTGCTGCGCCATCGTGCCCGTCGGGAAGAAGGCCGCGGCCGGGAAGCCGAGCAGCGCGGCCACCCGCCGCTCCAGCTCCGCGACGATCCCGTCGCCGTACAGGTCCGGCTGTTCGTCCATGTCGTACACGGACCCCGCGTCCGCGGCCAGGGCGGTCAGCCGTTCGCCCATCGGCCGGTCCATCGGCGCACGGACCATCACGCGCTCCGACGCCCGCCATGCGGCGAGCCTGCGCCGCCGCGCGGCCTGTGCGGTCTTCTCGCCGTCCTGCTCGGCCTCATGGACCCCGTCAACCCCATCGACCCCATCGGTCCGATCGACCCGATCGGCTCCACCGGCCTGCTCACTCGTCTTTCCCATGGACCGATCATTGCCCACGCGCGGCGCCCTGCCCACAGCCTGTGGACAGTCAAGTGGCGGAGCGCGACGCTGGCGTAGCATGGCGAGAAATCGTCCGGTACCCACCGCGGACTGGAACGGAAGGCCCCACCGCGTGAACCCATCAGCACAGGAACCCTTCGACCCCCGGGACCGCCCCGCGCGGCTCACGGTCGGCGTCGTCGGAGCGGGCCGTGTCGGCCCCGCCCTGGCCGCGTCCCTGCGGCTCGCCGGACACCGTCCGGTCGCCGTCTCGGGCGTATCGGACGCCTCGGTACGGAGGGCGGCCGCGCTGCTGCCCGACGTCCCGATCGTTACCCCCGCCGACGTCCTCGCGCGCGCCGACCTGGTGCTGCTGACCGTTCCCGACGACGCCCTGCCCGGACTGGTCGACGGCCTCGCCGAGACCGGCGCCGTACGGCCTGGACAACTGCTCGTGCACACGTCGGGGCGGTACGGCGCGAAGGTGCTCGACCCGGCCCTGCGCGCCGGCGCCCTGCCGCTCGCCCTCCACCCCGTGATGACCTTCACCGGCACCTCGGTGGACGTCCAGCGGCTGGCCGGCTGCTCCTTCGGCGTCACCGCTCCCGAGGAGCTGCGACTCGCCGCCGAGGCGCTGGTCATCGAGATGGGCGGTGAGCCCGAGTGGATCGCGGAGGAGTCCCGTCCGCTCTACCACGCGGCCCTGGCGCTGGGCGCGAACCACCTGGTCACGTTGGTCGCCCAGTCGATGGAGCTGCTGCGCACCGCCGGGGTCGAGGCGCCCGACCGGATGCTCGGCCCGCTGCTCGGCGCCGCCCTGGACAACGCGCTGCGCTCCGGGGACGCCGCCCTCACCGGACCCGTCGCGCGCGGGGACGCGGGCACGGTCGCCGCGCATGTCGCCGAGTTGCGCGCGCACGCGCCCGGCGCCGTGGCCGGGTACCTCGCGATGGCGCGTACGACCGCCGACCGGGCGCTGGCGCACGGTCTGCTCAAGCCCGAGCTCGCGGAGGACCTCCTCGACGTCCTCGCCGGCGGCGCCACCCCCGGAGATGCCCGCGGGGACGGCGTCGGAGGCACCCGATGACCACGCGTACGCATCCTGACGCGCATCCCGAAGATGACCGCGCACGCGCATCCTGGAGACGTGGAGACCATCCGATGAGCTTCGAACTCGCCCCCACGCGCGCGGACCTCGACCGCCTCCTGGAGAGGCGCGCGGCCCCCGGGCGTATCGCGGTGGTGATGACCATGGGCGCGCTCCACGACGGGCACGCGAGCCTCGTACGGGCCGCCCGCGCCCATGCCGGACCCGACGGGTTCGTCGTGGTCACCGTCTTCGTCAACCCGCTCCAGTTCGGCGCCGGCGAGGACCTGGAGCGCTACCCCCGCACGCTCGAAGCCGATCTGAAGACCGCGGCGGAGGCGGGCGCCGACGCCGTCTTCGCGCCGTCCGCCGACGAGGTCTACCCCGGCGGAGCCCCCCAGGTCACGGTCACGGCGGGCCCCATGGGCGCGCGCCTCGAAGGCGCCTCGCGCCCCGGACACTTCGACGGGATGCTGACCGTCGTCGCCAAGCTGCTCCACCTCACCCGGGCCGATGCCGCCTTCTTCGGTCAGAAGGACGCCCAGCAGCTCGCCCTGGTCCGCCGGATGACCCGCGATCTGAACTTCCCGGCCGAGATCGTCGGCGTACCGACGGTCCGTTCCGACGACGGTCTCGCGCTGTCCAGCCGGAACCGCTATCTGTCCGTCCCCGAGCGCCGCACCGCCCTCGCGCTGTCCCGGGCCCTGTTCGCCGCCCACGACCGGCTCGGCGCCCAGCAGGCCCTGCGCGCCCGCGCCGAGTACGCGCCCACGCCCGGCGCGCGGGCCGCCGGGCTCTCCGCCCTCGGCGAGGCCCGGCTCGCGGCCGACGCCCACGCGGTGGCCGCCGCCGGCAGCGCGGGAGAGAACTGGAACGGGGCCGACGGCGTACGGGCGGCGGCCCGCGCCGTCCTCGACCAGGCGGCCAGGTCCGTACCGCCGCTGACCCTCGACTATCTCGCCCTTGTCGACCCCGCCGACTTCACTGAGGTCCCCGACGACCACACCGGCGAGGCGGTCCTCGCCGTCGCCGCGCGCGTCGGTGCCACGCGGCTGATCGACAACATCCCACTGACCTTCGGAGCCTCCCAATGACCGGAACCGGTATACGGCTGACCGCCCCCGCTCCCGGCTGGGCCATCGACGCCGACGTCGTCGTGGTCGGCTCCGGCGTCGCCGGTCTCACCGCGGCCCTGCGCTGCACCGCCGCCGGGCTCCGTACGGTCGTCGTCACCAAGGCCCGCCTCGACGACGGCTCCACGCGCTGGGCGCAGGGCGGCATCGCCGCGGCGCTGGGCGAGGGCGACACCCCCGAACAGCATCTGGCGGACACCCTCGTCGCGGGCGCGGGCCTGTGCGACGAGGAGGCGGTCCGCACCCTCGTCACCGAGGGCCCCGCGGCCGTACGGCGGCTGATCGGCACCGGCGCGCACTTCGACACCTCCGCGACCGGCGAGCTCCAGCTCACCCGCGAGGGCGGTCACCACCGCCGCCGTATCGCCCACGCGGGCGGCGACGCGACCGGCGCCGAGATCTCCCGCGCCCTGGTCGAAGCGGTCCGCGACGCGGCGCTCCGTACGGTTGAGAACGCGCTGGTCCTGGACCTGCTGACGGACGAGCACGGCCGTGCGTCGGGCGTCACCCTGCATGTGATGGGCGAGGGCCAGCACGACGGGGTCGGCGCGGTCCGAGCCCCCGCGGTGATCCTGGCCACCGGCGGCATGGGCCAGGTCTTCTCGGCGACGACCAACCCAGCCGTCTCCACGGGCGACGGGGTGGCGCTGGCGCTGCGGGCGGGCGCGGAGGTCTCCGACCTGGAGTTCGTGCAGTTCCACCCGACGGTGCTCTTCCTCGGCAGCGGCGCCGAGGGCCAGCAGCCGCTGGTCTCCGAGGCGGTACGGGGCGAGGGAGCCCATCTCGTCGACGCCGACGGCGTCCGGTTCATGCTCGGACAGCACGAACTGGCGGAGCTGGCCCCGCGCGACATCGTCGCCAAGGCGATCACGCGCAGGATGCGGGAGCAGGGCACCGAGCACATGTATCTGGACGCCACGCACTTCGGCGCCGCGATGTGGGAAACCCGTTTCCCCACCATCCTGGCGGCCTGCCGGGCGCACGGCATCGACCCCGTCACGGAACCGATCCCGGTGGCGCCGGCCGCCCACTACGCGTCGGGCGGAGTCCGTACGGACCTGCGCGGGCGGACGACCGTCCCGGGGCTGTACGCGTGCGGCGAGGTCGCCTGCACGGGCGTCCACGGCGCCAACCGGCTGGCCTCCAACTCCCTCCTGGAGGGCCTGGTCTTCGCGGAACGCATAGCGGCGGACATCGCGGCGGACCCGGCGGCGAACCCCACACCGGGCAGCGTGGCGGACGGCACGGCCGCGCCGCGCCCCGCGGCGGCGACGTCCGGGCCCACCGCCCTCCCGGCCGGACCGGCCGGCACCGTCCTGCTGCCGCTCATCGCCCCCGAGGCCCGCGCCGGAATCCAGCGGATCATGTCCGAGGGCGCGGGCGTGCTCAGATCCGCCGGAAGCCTGGGCACCGCCGCGGCGGCCCTGGAGACCGTGTACGAGCAGGCTCAGGACCAGGACGGCCCCGGCCACGGAAAGCCCGCCGTCCCCGGCGTCGAATCCTGGGAGACGTCGAATCTGCTCTGTGTCGCCCGGGTCCTGGTCGCCGCGGGCCTGGAGCGCGAGGAGACCCGTGGCTCCCACTGGCGCGAGGACCGCCCCGAGCGCGACGACACCGACTGGGCCCGCCATCTCGTGATCACCCTGACGCCCGACCGCCGGCCGGTACTGCACCGCACGGCTACGGCCGCGTTCCCGCCCGTGGACCCCGGCCCCGTGTCCACCGCCGCGGCGTCCAGCTCGTCATTCCCCACCGCGCCCAGCCCCGCTTTTCCCACCGCGCCCAGCCCCGCTTTTCCCACCGCGCCCAGCCCCGCAACCCCACCCCCCGCCGACGCCCCCAGGGAGCCGTAACCGTGAGCACGCCCCAAGACAGTCCGCGCCCCGAGCCCGTGGACGTACCGCTCATCCAGATCGGCGCCCCGGCCGCGACGCCCACCGCCCAGGGCGGCTGCGGCGACGGCTGCGGCTGCTCCGCCGACGCGGACGGCTACGGACCCGACGACCTGGAGTGCGGCCTCGACCCCGCTCTCGCGGAGCTGCTCGCCGACGCGGGCCTGGACCCCGTCCAGGTCGAGGACATCGCGCATGTCGCCGTCGCCGAGGACCTCGACCACGGCGTGGACGTGACGAGCGTCGCGACCGTCGCCGAGGACGCCGTCGCCACCGGCGACTTCACCGCCCGCGAGAGCGGTACGGTCGCGGGCCTGCACATCGCCGAGGCCGTGCTCTCCCTCGTCTGCACCGAGGAGTTCGCCGTCGAGCGCCATGCCGCCGACAGCGACCGCGTCGAGGCCGGCCAGAAGCTGCTGAGCGTCACCACCCGCACCCGCGACCTGCTCACCGCCGAGCGCAGCGCGCTCAACCTGCTGTGCCGGCTCTCCGGTATCGCGACGGCCACGCGCGCGTGGGCCGACGTACTCGAAGGCACCGGCACCAAGGTCCGCGACACCCGCAAGACCACCCCCGGGCTGCGCGCCCTGGAGAAGTACGCGGTGCGCTGCGGCGGCGGGGTCAACCACCGGATGTCGCTCTCCGACGCGGCCCTGGTGAAGGACAACCACGTCGTCGCGGCGGGCGGGGTCGCCGAGGCGTTCAAGGCCGTACGGGACCGGTTCCCCGACGTACCGATCGAGGTCGAGGTCGACACCCTCCACCAGGTCCGCGAAGTCCTGGACGCGGGCGCCGATCTGATCCTGCTGGACAACTTCACCCCCGCCGAGACCGCGGAGGCCGTGGGCATCGTCGCGGGCCGCGCGGTCCTGGAGTCCTCGGGCCGGCTCGTCCTCGGCAACGCGCGCGCCTACGCGGAGACGGGCGTCGACTTCCTCGCGGTCGGCGCGCTCACCCACTCCTCCCCGATCCTCGACATCGGCCTCGACCTGCGAGAGGCCGGAGCCTGATGCTGCTCACCATCGACGTCGGCAACACCCATACCGTCCTCGGCCTGTTCGACGGCGAGGAGATCGTCGAGCACTGGCGCATCTCCACCGACGCCCGCCGCACCGCCGACGAACTCGCCGTGCTCCTCCAGGGACTGATGGGGATGCACCCGCTGCTCGGCGACGAGCTGGGCGACGGCATCGAGGGGATCGCGATCTGCTCGACGGTCCCGTCCGTCCTGCACGAACTGCGCGAGGTGACCCGCCGCTACTACGGCGACGTTCCCGCCGTCCTCGTGGAGCCCGGCATCAAGACGGGCGTGCCGATCCTGATGGACAACCCCAAGGAGGTCGGCGCCGACCGCATCATCAACGCGGTCGCGGCGGTCGAGCTGTACGGCGGCCCGGCGATCGTCGTCGACTTCGGTACGGCGACGACCTTCGACGCGGTCAGCGCGCGCGGCGAGTACGCGGGCGGTGTCATCGCCCCCGGCATCGAGATCTCGGTCGAGGCGCTCGGTGTCAAGGGCGCCCAACTGCGCAAGATCGAGTTGGCCCGGCCGCGGAGCGTGATCGGCAAGAACACGGTCGAGGCGATGCAGGCGGGCATCCTGTACGGCTTCGCCGGCCAGGTCGACGGGGTGGTGGCGCGGATGGCGCGTGAGCTGGCCGAGGACCCCGAGGAGGTCACGGTGATCGCGACCGGTGGCCTCGCCCCCATGGTGCTGGGCGAGTCGTCCGTGATCGACGAGCACGAGCCCTGGCTCACCCTGATCGGCCTGCGCCTGGTGTACGAGCGCAACGTCTCGCGTATGTGAGCACCCGGACGCCGGACGCCGGACGACACCCGGAGGCACCCGGCAGGGGCGGTGAACGGCGCGGGCGGGGAGCACCGTCGTACCCCGTTCGCCGGTCCCTCGTTCGTCCGTCCCTCGTTCGGCGGGCGGGCCGCGCCAGAAGAGGGGCGTTAAGCGGATTTTGTCCCTTTGGCGCGTAGTGTCGCCGCATGCCCACGCCATACGGATCCCGCGGCGGCATGGCCTTCGGTGCCGACGAGCTGAGTGTGCTCCGACGTGCCCTCGCCGTTGCCCTCCATCCCGCCCCGCTCCCGAACGAGGACGTCCGGGCCTGCCTGGCCCTCGCCGAGTCCGTGGACGAGGCCGTGCGCGAGGCCGGACGCCTGCGGGCCTTCCTCCAGGCCGACCTCGCGAGGTACCGGGAAGCTCTTCCCGGGTCTCTCACGGGTTATCTGGAGCTTCTCCAGGACGCCCTGGCGGCCGGCTACCGCCCCCGGCCCGACGATCTCGCGGCGCTGCGCGCCCTGCGCGGCAATCCGGTCGCGGCGGCCCTGCTCGACCGCTGCCGGCGGCTCGCGGACAGGTCGGTGCGCGCCGTACTGGCCGGTGTCCCCGCCGCCACGGCCCCCGCGCCCCGCACGCGCCTGCTCGCGCTCCCCGGCGGACGCGCCGCCGACGAACCGGCCCAGGAGCCCCGCGAGCCCCGCAAGCCGCGAGAGCCCCGCGAGCCCCGCCGGCCCGGCCGGCCGGAGCGCCCCGAGAAGGACCGCCCGATGCCCAAGCCGTCCGAGGTCTTCCCCCCGCGCCGCCGACCCACGCCCCCGCCGGAGGAGCGCGCCGCCGGATAGCTACTCTGGACGGCATGGACTACGTATCCGCGCTCCTGCCTCCCGTGGTGATGGCCGCCTTCTTCATCGGCCTGGTCGTGACGATCGTCAAGAGTCAGGGCGGTCCCAACAAGTCCAAGGAGGACGCCGCCGTCGACGCGGCGATGGCCCGCGCGGAGGCCGCCCGGCAGCAGGGTGGTACCCCGGGTCCGCACGGCGTCTGAGGTGCGCGACAGCGCCTGAGGCGCTGTGCACTCAACATATGACCGGGACGTACGACTGATTCCAGTCGTACGTCCTTTTTGTTACGTCAATAACCGGCGATTCGGACATCTCGCACTATGGTGGCGCTGTGCCCCGACAATTGGGAGACCTGGAAGACGCCGTCATGACACGCGTCTGGCAATGGAACCGTCCGGTCACCGTCCGGGAAGTCCTCGAAGACCTTCAGCAGGAGCGGTCCATCGCCTACACCACTGTCATGACCGTAATGGACAATCTCCATCAGAAGGGCTGGGTGCGCAGGGAAGTCGACGGCCGCGCCTATCGATATACGGCGGTCTCCACCCGCGCCGCCTACGCCGCGGCCCTGATGAACGAAGCCTGGTCGAAGAGCGACAACCCCGCCGCCGCGCTTGTCGCCTTCTTCGGCATGATGTCGCCCGAGCAGCGCCGGTCGCTGGAGGACGCGGTCGCCCTGGTGCGCCGGGACGCTTCCGAAGAAGCCGATACGGAAGCGATCAGTACGGAAACGGAAGCGGTCAGTAACGAAGGCGCCGCTGTGCAAGACCGGGAAGAACCGGAAGAGCGGGAAGAGCCGGAAGCGTCCGAAGAGCCGGACGAGGGCGCCGACGCCGGGCGTGAGTCGGGGCGATAGCGTCCAGTCATGCCGCGAGCCGTTCCGCTTCCCAATGCCGAAGCAAATGCCCTCACCGTCAGACGGGCCAGGACCAGGGATGTACCGGCGGTCCGCCGTCTCGTGGGCCCTTACGTGAGCGAAGGCATCCTGCTCGACAAAGCGCCGGTGACGCTTTACGAGGACATCCAGGAGTTCTGGGTCGCGGAACGCGACGAGGACGCGAGTGTCATCGGCTGCGGTGCCTTGCATGTGATGTGGGAAGACCTCGCCGAAGTACGCACACTCGCCGTGGATCCCGCCGTCAGGGGCACCGGCGCCGGGCATCAACTACTGGACAAGCTGCTGGAGACCGCCCGCTGGCTCGGAGTGCGGCGCGTATTCTGTCTCACCTTCGAAGTCGAGTTCTTCGCGAAGCGCGGCTTCGTGGAGATCGGCGAGACGCCGGTCGACGGAGATGTGTACAGAGAGCTGCTGCGTTCCTATGACGAGGGTGTTGCGGAGTTCCTCGGTCTCGAACGGGTGAAGCCGAACACCTTGGGCAACAGCCGGATGCTTCTGCACCTGTGACCGCCGGGAAGACACCAGACCCTATGTCCGAATCGCGCACGTTTCCCGTGTTCTCGCGGGACTGAACCTCTGCCGGGGGTTTGTGTTTTCCTGAGAAAAGCGGTTTCCTTTCCGCGTACTGCATTTTTCGATGAAAGGAAATCCGGTGGCACAGAAGGTTCAGGTCCTTCTTGTCGATGACCTCGACGGCGGCGAGGCGGACGAGACGGTGACGTTCGCTCTGGACGGCAAGACCTACGAGATTGACCTCACGACCGCCAATGCGGACAAGCTGCGGGGTCTGCTCGATCCGTACACCAAGGGTGGCCGGCGTACCGGCGGTCGTGCCGCGGGGAGCCGTGGCAAGGGCCGTGTCGCCGCGGGCGGTAACAAGGACACCGCGGAAATCCGCAAGTGGGCGAAGGAGAACGGCTACAGCGTCAACGACCGCGGCCGTGTTCCCGCTGAGATCCGCGAAGCCTACGAGAAGGCCAACGGCTGAGTTCTCGTACGAAGAGTATTTCCGCGCAGCAAACGGGCCCGGTGGCACTCCGTCGCCGCCGCGTCCACGAGTCGTACGAGATCGGGGGCACCCCCACCGCTGCCCCCGTCACCGCCGCCGTACCCGAACGGTGCGAGCGCCGGCAGCGTCGGCTCCACCTCGCGTCCGGGCTCGGGGGGCCGCAGCCAGACGGCGGCCCCCACCGCGGCGGCAGCCGTGGCGCACCACCACCGGGGCGGTACGGGAGCCGGCATCCGTCCGTCCGCGCCGAGCGCGGTCAGGCCCAGGGCGATCCCGCCCCACTCCAGCCAGTCGAGCAGCCCCGGCACCTCGTCGGCGCTCCCCGCGGCCACCAGAAACGCCATCCGCTCCCCGTGGAGCGCCACCGGCCCCGTCGCGCCGGTCCGCCGCAACACGGCGTCCCCCGCGTCCGCGGGCAGCTCCAGTACGTCGAAGCGGAGCCCGGTGAGCAGCTGGAGCGGCGGCCCCGCGACGGTCGCCCAGCCCAGCCCTTTCTCGTACCACCGCGCGAACGACCGCGCGTCGTGCGCGGGGTCGGGCCGCTGCGCGCGGCCCCCTTCGAGCGGGGTGCGGGGGAGCGGGACGGTGGAGGACATACCCGGGGCAACTCCCCAACCCCGCCCGGAGTTACGCTGGGTTCGGCTTCGATTGCGGAGAGTTCCCAACTCGGGGGCGCGCGGGCGCGTTCGGGAGTGCAAGGGTGTTCGCCCGTAGCGGAGGGAATCGGGGTGCGCCGCATGGAGTGTCACTGCTTGCGGGTAGGACATTCCTAGTGGGAAGGGGCGACACGCGGTTCCGGGCGTCTCACGTTCGCCATCGGCGTACTGATGGTGGGGGTATATGCCTGGCCTGCGGGAACATCGTCTCGCACCATCGGGTTGGAGCTGTTGTCCAGTGTTCGGGGCTGGGAGCCTGGGACAGGTAGTCGGCAGTTGGAATGAGCGGTCCCCGCTTGCGGGACTAAGCTGCGGAAGGACAGGGAGGGGACCGACCCCTTTACTGCCTGACCGCTCTGAGGAGCGATTAACGATGTTCGAGAGGTTCACCGACCGCGCGCGGCGGGTTGTCGTCCTGGCTCAGGAAGAAGCCCGGATGCTCAACCACAACTACATCGGCACCGAGCACATCCTCCTGGGCCTTATCCATGAGGGTGAGGGTGTCGCCGCTAAGGCCCTGGAGAGCCTCGGGATTTCGCTCGAGGCGGTCCGCCAGCAGGTGGAGGAGATCATCGGGCAGGGGCAGCAGGCCCCGTCCGGCCACATCCCCTTCACCCCCCGTGCCAAGAAGGTCCTGGAGCTGTCGCTCCGCGAGGCTCTTCAGCTGGGCCACAACTACATCGGTACGGAGCACATCCTGCTCGGCCTGATCCGCGAGGGCGAGGGCGTCGCCGCCCAGGTCCTCGTGAAGCTGGGCGCCGACCTCAACCGGGTGCGGCAGCAGGTCATCCAGCTGCTCTCCGGATACCAGGGCAAAGAGGCC
The DNA here is from genome assembly GCF_044766385.1 of Streptomyces sp. NPDC102274. NCBI lineage: Bacteria > Bacillati > Actinomycetota > Actinomycetes > Kitasatosporales > Streptomycetaceae > Streptomyces > Streptomyces sp. NPDC102274. The sequence goes on from NZ_JBIWLW010000002.1 coordinate 436,840, forward strand.
GCCACAGCGGGCGGTCCTGCCGAGGGCACGCCCTCCACGTCCCTGGTCCTCGACCAGTTCGGCCGGAATCTCACCCAGGCCGCCCGCGAATCCAAGCTCGACCCGGTCATCGGGCGCGAGAAGGAGATCGAGCGGGTCATGCAGGTGCTGTCCCGCCGTACGAAGAACAACCCCGTGCTCATCGGCGAGCCCGGCGTCGGAAAGACGGCGGTCGTCGAGGGGCTGGCCCAGGCCATCGTCAAGGGCGAGGTGCCCGAGACCCTCAAGGACAAGCACCTCTACACCCTCGACCTCGGCGCGCTCGTCGCCGGTTCCCGCTACCGCGGTGACTTCGAGGAGCGGCTGAAGAAGGTCCTGAAGGAGATCCGCACCCGCGGGGACATCATCCTGTTCATCGACGAGCTCCACACCCTGGTGGGTGCGGGTGCCGCCGAGGGCGCGATCGACGCGGCGAGCATCCTGAAGCCGATGCTGGCCCGTGGCGAGCTCCAGACCATCGGTGCGACGACGCTTGACGAGTACCGCAAGCACCTGGAGAAGGACGCGGCCCTGGAGCGCCGCTTCCAGCCCATCCAGGTCGCGGAGCCGTCGCTGCCGCACACGATCGAGATCCTCAAGGGTCTGCGCGACCGTTACGAGGCGCACCACCGCGTGTCCATCACGGACTCCGCCCTGGTCGCCGCCGCGACGCTCGCCGACCGCTACATCTCGGACCGCTTCCTGCCGGACAAGGCGATCGACCTGATCGACGAGGCCGGCTCCCGGATGCGTATCCGCCGTATGACCGCTCCGCCGGACCTCCGCGAGTTCGACGAGAAGATCGCGGGCGTCCGCCGTGACAAGGAGTCGGCCATCGACTCCCAGGACTTCGAGAAGGCGGCGTCTCTCCGTGACAAGGAGAAGCAGCTGCTGGCCGCGAAGACCAAGCGGGAGAAGGAGTGGAAGGCCGGCGACATGGACGTCGTCGCCGAGGTGGACGAGGAGCTGATCGCCGAGGTGCTGGCGACGGCCACGGGCATCCCGGTCTTCAAGCTCACCGAGGAGGAGTCCTCGCGGCTGCTCCGCATGGAGGACGAGCTCCACAAGCGCGTCATCGGCCAGAAGGACGCCATCAAGGCGCTCTCGCAGGCGATCCGCCGTACGCGAGCGGGTCTGAAGGACCCCAAGCGTCCCGGTGGCTCGTTCATCTTCGCCGGCCCGTCCGGTGTCGGTAAGACGGAGCTGTCCAAGACGCTCGCCGAGTTCCTCTTCGGCGACGAGGACGCGCTGATCGCTCTCGACATGTCGGAGTTCAGCGAGAAGCACACGGTCTCGCGTCTCTTCGGCTCTCCCCCCGGATACGTGGGGTACGAGGAGGGCGGCCAGCTCACCGAGAAGGTGCGCAGGAAGCCGTTCTCCGTCGTCCTCTTCGACGAGGTCGAGAAGGCCCACCCCGATATCTTCAACTCCCTGCTCCAGATCCTGGAGGACGGTCGGCTGACCGACTCCCAGGGCCGGGTCGTGGACTTCAAGAACACGGTCATCATCATGACGACCAACCTCGGGACCCGGGACATCTCCAAGGGGTTCAACCTGGGCTTCGCCGCCCAGGGCGACACCAAGACCAACTATGAGCGGATGAAGAACAAGGTCAACGAAGAGCTGAAGCAGCACTTCCGGCCGGAGTTCCTCAACCGCGTCGACGACACGGTGGTCTTCCACCAGCTCACCGAGGAAGACATCATCCAGATCGTCGACCTCATGGTGGACAAGGTGGACGAGCGGCTGAAGGACCGGGACATGGGCCTTGAGCTCAGCGCGAACGCCAAGTCGCTGCTGGCCAAGAAGGGTTACGACCCGGTCCTGGGCGCCCGGCCGCTGCGCCGGACGATCCAGCGCGAGATCGAGGACGTCCTCTCCGAGAAGATCCTCTTCGGCGAGCTGCGCCCCGGTCACATCGTGGTCGTGGACACCGAGGGCGAGGGCGAGGCGAGGAAGTTCACCTTCCGCGGCGAGGAGAAGTCGCCTCTGCCGGACGTCCCTCCGATCGAGCAGGCGGCCGGCGGCGGCCCGAACCTGACGAAGGACGTATGAGGCTCAGGCCCCAGGGCTGAGTGACCGAAGGGGCTGCCCCGGACCGTGTTCTCCACGGTCCGGGGCAGCCCCTTCTGTGCGTGGGGCCGTGCCTCAGCCGCGTACGGTCAGCCGGTGCGTACGGTCAGCCGGTCGCCGAAGGGCTCACCGCCGATGACGGTGGGCGGTACGGCGTGCCGGAGCGGCACGATCTCCACCCGGAGGCCGGGCAGGCTCCGCAGGGGAGTCAGATCCAGCTCGCGGCTCTCCGGTACCTCCGTGGTGATTTCGAGCAGCGAGAGAGAGGGAAAGATCCCGGCCAGGTGTGCCAGTCCCGCATATCCCGACCTGATACGGACTCTGAGATCGCGTACCTGGCGGGTGGGGGCCATGCCCTGGCCGCTGTGGACCAGCCAGGTGCAGGAGCCGAACGACAAAGTGAGGAAGCGGAGCGAGGTCCACTCGGGGAGCGAGGAGAAGTCGATCGGTTTATCGCACTCGATGGTGAGGCTCTCTACATCGGGGTGTGCGGTGGGCAGTTGTTGTGCGAGCGGCGAATCTCCGTAGCTGAGCCGCAGCGACGAGAGTTTCGGCATCTGATGGAGGGGAGAGAGATGCGCGTGCGTGAGCCGGCCCACCTCCATGCGGAGCACTTCGATCCCCGACTCCCGCAGCCCCGAGAGGTCTTTCAGGGCTGAACAGCCGGACAACCCCAGCAAGTTCAGCCGCGGCAGTTCACGGAGGAACGACAGCTCGTCCAGCGTTTTGTTGGAGCGGATGCGCAGCTGCCCGAAGTCAACACCCGGAAGAAATGAGCGGAGTTGTGTTCCGTCGCAACTGCCGGTGAGTCCGAGTGATTCGACGGCGGGCAGTTCGCGAAGGTGCCGCAATTGGTCGGCACCGGTCACGACGAGCATCGTGTCCGCCAACGGCATACACGCCAGGACCTCCCGCGCGTACTCCTCCGCCGGGAATCGGCTCCAGCTCATCGCGAACTGTGATCGCACCGAAGCGCTTTCGTGCAGCGCGTACGGACGCGCGAAGGGAATGGCCTCCGGGCCGCCGATTTCGCAGATGAGACGGGCGACGCGTTCGGCCGTCACCGAATCGAGCCCGGACGGACCGGGAAGGAAGGGCAGTACATAGGGCCCCAATGAGGCAAGTGTTTCCTCCGGCGCCATCGGATGGGGCGGAACAATGCCGCGTACACGCGCGGCGACCTCCTCACCGACCGTTTCGTCGACCACGACGGCGTTGAGGAGACAGCGGGCGGCGAGTACGTACAGCGCCTCGCGCCGCGTACGGTCGGGGGCGGCCTCCCCGGTGGCGAGCAGGCCGCCGATCAGCCCGCGGATCTCGTGGGGGCGGCAGTGGCCGACCGCCAGCAGAATCGTGTCGTGCCACCGCTCGTCATGGGCGTTCTGGAGGAGTTCAACGAGCGATCCGTCCTCGATGAACGCGCGGGCCGCCAGATAGTCCTGGAAGGTGCGGTGGATGAACTGGACTGCCTCGTCGCCGCGTTCCTGGAGCAGACCGCTGCGATTGAGCAGATGCGTGAGTACGGCCGCCGCCGAGCCCTGCGATCTCACCTGTGGCAGTCGCCGCATCGCCACCTCGATCTGGCGTTCCGCGTCCTGGTGCGAGAGCTGCGCCTGGCCGCCCCGTACCAGCCAGACCGCGATGGACTGCAACAGCTCCTGATGCTCGTCGAAGCCCATCGTGATGCCCTCGGGGCTGCTGATCCTGCGCTGGGCGTCCCGGCTGCCCAGGAGCATCGCGAGGGTGGAACGGTACAGCTCCCAGCGCGTGTCCGGGAGGAGGCCGCCTCTGCGGCGGTGCAGGGCGCAGATGACCGCGCAGAGGAGTGGGGTCCGGGCGAGGGCGCTCAGAGCCTCGTTCTGCTCGAACTGTGTCCGCAATTCCGCTTCGAGGCGGTCGAGTTCGCCGCGCTCGGCGGCAGCGCGCTGTTCGTCGGCACACATGTCCCATTCGAGCCGCGCCGCCCTGTGCCAGGCGATGACGAAGGCCTCGATGTCCTTGTCGCACATGGGCAGGAGCTGAAGCTCCTCGAAGCCCTCGGGCCATAACCAGTCCTGCTCGACGGCGAGCGGACGCACCGTGGCGAGACAGCGGGTGCCGGGGTAGAGACTCAGCAGCTCGGTGAGCCACGTACGGGCGTTCTCACGGCCGGATTCCGGCACCTCGTCCACGCCGTCAACCAGGAGCAGGGCGCGACCGGACTCCAGCACACGGCGAGCCCAGCCGCGAGGCGCCTCATCCGCCAGAATCCCCGCCGCGGCGGGGAGCTGGGCCGGTGTCGGAAGGCCGAGGCCGCGGGCGTGCACGGTACGCAGCGGGACGACGAACGGCACCAGCCCGTTGAGAGCCGCGAGTTCGGGGTCGAGCGTGCCGCACGCCGCGTGGGAGGCGAGCCACCAGACGAGGGTGGTCTTGCCCGCGCCCGCCTCGCCGCGCAGCAGCGTACGGGGCCGGTCCGCCAGCAGGTCGTCGATCCGGCGGGGTTGGGCAGGAGCGGATCCGAAAGGGACCCGCGGGTCGGGGACGAGCCCGTCCCGCTGTCCTGCCTCCAGACTCAGATACGCCGTATCCAGGTCCCAGGTGGCTTCGTTGGTGCCCAGTTCGTCGATTCCGAAGATCCGCGTCTTGCGGTAGCGGGCCTTGAGGGCCCTCGCGTACTCGTCCTCGAAGCGCTGATCCCGGGGGTGGAAGTCGGTGACCGACTCGGATCGGAACGAGTCCATCAAGACATCGGTCGCCAGGATCCGGTCCATCGGCACGCCTTCGACACGTACGTGGTTTCGGCCCCGAGGGACCTCCGTGACGAGTCCGAGCAGCACAGGGCCCGCGAAGACCGGCGCACCGGAGAGCCCTTCCAGTGGCGAGGTGCCGTCGTGGCGTTCGGCGGCCGCCGGGTGATCCAGCTCACAGACCAGCGCGCCACGGACGGAGCCGGCGGCGGGGAGGACCGTGGCACGGTACTGGTCCAGGTCCAGGGCGCCGTCGTCCCCGTACCGCTGGATGTCCGGGAAACCCAGAATCTCGCAGTGCGGGAGCGGTGACTCGGTGGCGAGTGCGCCGATCCGGAGCCGGCCGAACGGGGGGAACCATTCCGCGTCGAGGCCGCTGTGGTCGATGTACAGCAGCGCGGTGTCGAGGGCGTCGTCGCGCCACTGGACCTCAGTGGCGATGTGCCCCGCGCGGCTCGGGTGCGCGATCGCTGGTGTCTTCGAGCCGCCGACGACATGTGCGCAGGTCAGTACGAGGTGGGGGGCGAGCAGTACCCCCGTCCCCTGCGCATCGCCCAGTACGGCGACGACTCTGTCGCGGCTCATCGCGCGCTCACCTCGGGCCGCGGCCGAATCCGGCCGTACTGCCCTGGTCCTCGTTGCCGACCTTCCACGGCGCGCCGGTGCGGGCGTCCCGGGGCTTCAGGGTGAACGCGACCCTGTGGGTGCGGCCCGTCGCGCGGCCGGCGTCCGCGCCCGCTTCCACCACCCATGCCTTGACCTTGGCGCCGGCCTTGGCCTCCTTGCGCAGCTCCAGCGTGAATTCCATCTGTATGTCGTCCACCTCGAAGGCCAGGGGCCGGTCCGTGGCGCGGGTGGCGGCGTCGAGGAGCTGGTCGCGTACGGACTCGATGGCGTCGGCGAGTTCGATGCCGTCGAAGTCGTGGCCGTCGGACGAGGCGGTCATGGTGGCGTCCCCCTTGGGCGGGATTCCCGCGGTACGAGGCAGTGGGTACCTGCCGGTGTTCGGCCGGAGTAACCGGGACTTTGGTCCTGAATCGGAAGGCATTCCTACCCAGCGGCCGTGACAAGCAGCACAGGCGTTTCCGACCCTACTAGGGGTCATAGTGGCGACGCCGGGCATCGGCGGGGACGTTCGGCCCTGCCGCGGGCGGGGCTTTCGCCGGATGGCGCCGGCCGCGCCGCGCGCCGGGACCGGCTGGCGGTTCCCTGGCGTTTCACGTGCCATTAAACAGGTTGAAATCGCTGCATAACACACCACTGTGCGGCGTCGGCCGAGGGCGTCAAGAGGCGAACCGCCGTGGGGATCGCTACGACGTAATGCCGTAGATGGGGTGTTTTGGGATGAGGTGGGGGCCGGGTTACCAAGGTGTGGCCAGCCCGGCTCTCGCCTCTTGTGCGCCGGGTCCCTTGATCCCCGGAGGTTTACCCGTATGTCGCCGCGCAAGCTGTCCCGTCTGGCCCGACCGTCCGTCCTTCGTACCCGTGCCGGTGTCCTGGCTGCCGGACTCGGAGTGTCGTTGGCGGCCGGAGCCGGGGCCGCGTTCGCCGCGACCGGTGGTGACGCGGCCACCGGCGCCACTGCGGCCAACGCGACCGTCTCGGCCGTCACGCACCAGGCCGGCGTCCAGGCCAAGGCCGCCTCCAAGGCGGACGACGCCAAGGCGAACGCCAAGAAGGCCGCCTCCTGGACCGACCCGGTCAAGCACTACACGCTCAGCGCCGGCTTCGGTCTCGGCGGCAACATGTGGGCGCACAAGCACTCCGGCCAGGACTTCGCGGTTCCGGTCGGTACGCCGGTCCACGCCGCCCACAGCGGCACCGTCGTCAAGGCCGGCTCGAACGGCGCCGGTGACGGCCCCGCGTACGGCAACGCGATCGTGATCAAGCACAAGGACGGTATGTACTCGCAGTACGCGCACCTGTCCAAGGTCAAGGTGTACGTGGGCGAGAAGGTCAAGACCGACGAGGTGATAGGGCTCTCCGGCAACACCGGCAACACCAGCGGCCCGCACCTGCACTTCGAGATCCGTACGACCCCGAACTACGGCTCGGGTATCAACCCGGTCCCGTTCCTGCGCTCGGAGGGCGTCAAGGTGTGACCCGATGAGCCTGGCTCATCAGCTCGGTGGAGACCTCCAGGATGGCTTTGCGCTTCTCCTCGGGGTCTCCTTCGATGTCTCTGAGGGCGAGCATCCCCGCGTGCATCGTGAAGAGCGCGCTGACGCAGCGGACCCGGTTCTTCATGGAGGCGTCCGGGTCCTGGATCAGATCCAGCATCTCCATCATCCGTCCCTTGAACGTCTCGCCGACGCTGAGCTCGCGGATGGCCGCCTGGTTCTCCTGCATGAAGCGGAAGAGGGGGGCCGCGCTCTGCAGCGCCTCGCTGTAGCGGCGCAGGATCTCCTGCTTGGTCTCCAGGGTGTGCGGCTGCGTACCGCCCCAGGCGATCAGGTCGTCGAGCGGGCGCGTCAGATCCTCGAAGAGGCTGATCAGGATGTCTTCCTTGGTCTTGAAGTGGTAGTACAGCGCCGCCTTCGTGACATCCAGCCGCTCGGCGATCTCCCGTAGTGACGTCTTCTCGTACCCCTGCTCGGCGAAGAGCTCCAGCGCGACGTCCTGGATGCGCTGGCGGGTGTTCCCCCGCCGAGGGTGCTGTGTGCTGCCCATGGGTGCTCTCCCGAGAAATAACTTACTTGACGCCCGGCAAGTAGGGGGTCTACGTTACCCCAGTGTAGTCAACTTGCCGGGCGGCAAGTAAGTACCAGGGGAGTACAGGGGAGTGGGGACGATGAGTCCGACCGGGAAGCAGACGAAGCTGCAGAAGAGCCCAGGAAGTCCAGGGAGCTCGGCAAGCCCAGGAAGTCCGGAAAGCGCGAAGAAGCCCGCGCCACAGCCGCGCAGCGTGCGCGTGGTGCTGCTCGCGCTCATGATCGCGATGCTGCTGGCGATGCTGGACAACATGATCGTCGGTACCGCGATGCCGACCATCGTCGGTGAGCTGGGCGGCCTGGCGCATCTGTCCTGGGTGGTCACCGCGTACACCCTGGCGACCGCCGCCTCCACGCCGATCTGGGGCAAGCTCGGCGACATATATGGCCGCAAGGGCGTCTTCCTCACCTCGATCGTGGTCTTCCTGATCGGATCGGCGCTCAGCGGCATGGCCCAGGACATGGGCCAGCTGATCGGCTTCCGGGCCGTCCAGGGCCTGGGCGCCGGCGGTCTGATGGTCGGCGTCATGGCGATCATCGGCGACCTGATACCGCCCCGGGAGCGTGGCAAGTACCAGGGCATGATGGCCGGCGTCATGGCGCTCGCGATGATCGGCGGACCGCTCGTCGGCGGCACCATCACCGACCACCTCGGCTGGCGCTGGAGCTTCTACATCAATCTGCCGCTCGGCGCGCTGGCGCTCGTGATGATCACGGCCGTCCTGCATCTGCCCGCCAAGGACCGGACGAAGGCCAAGGTCGACTATCTCGGTGCCGCGCTGCTGACCGTCGGCATCACGGCGATCGTGCTGGTCACCACCTGGGGCGGTACGGAGTACGCCTGGAGCTCCGCCATGATCATGGAGCTGATCGCGATCGGCGTGGTCGCCCTCGTCGGCTTCGTCTTCGTGCAGACCAAGGTCCCCGAGCCGATCATGCCGCTGCACATCTTCCGCAACCGCAACTTCTCGCTGATGTCCGTGATCGGATTCCTGACCGGCTTCGTGATGTTCGGCGCGGTGCTCTTCCTCCCGCTCTACCAGCAGGCCGTACAGGGCGCCTCGGCCACCAACTCCGGGCTGCTGCTGCTGCCGATGCTCCTGTCGATGATGGCCGTCTCGCTGATCGCGGGCCGGATCACCACCAGCAGCGGCAAGTACAAGATCTTCCCGATCGTGGGCGGCGCCCTGATGGTCGTCGGCCTGTTCCTGCTGGCGCAGATGGACACCGGCACCTCGCGGCTGACCTCCGGCCTCTACATGGCCGTCCTCGGCGCGGGCATGGGCTTTCTGATGCAGATCACCATGCTCGTCGCGCAGAACAGCGTCGAGATGAAGGACATGGGCGTCGGCTCGTCCACCACCACCCTCTTCCGTACGCTCGGCGGCTCCTTCGGCGCCGCCATCATGGGCGCCCTGTTCACCAGCCGGGTGCAGGACGAGATGGCCGCCCGTGCCGGGGCGGGCGGGGCGGGAGCCACCCAGCAGTCGACCCAGTTGGACGCGGCGAGCCTGGCGAAGCTGCCGGACGTGGTGCGCGAGGCGTATCAGCACGCGGTGTCGACCGGTACGCACGCGGCGTTCACGCTGGGCGCGGCCATCGCGGTGATCGGTTTCGTCGCGGCGTTCTTCGTCAAGGAGGTCCCGCTGCGGGGCGGGGAGCCGAAGCCCGAGTCCGCGCCGGCGTCCAGCCAGGCGGACGACAGGATCACGCAGTCCGTTTGATTCCCTCCGGGATCTCTTCCGGATGATGGGAACGGCCCCCGGCGCATCGGCGCCAGGGGCCGTTGTCAGTGGTACGTGTCAGCATCGAGGTGTGGACAGTCGCCCGCGGGGGCGGGGCAGGCGGCGCCGTTCGCCGCCGACATCACACCTTCGACGAGGGAGCGCCCCATGATCAAGGGTCTTGCCATTTCCACCGTCTGGGTCCTGGACCAGGACCGCGCGAAGGAGTTCTACACCGAGAAGCTGGGCCTGGAGCTGCGTACGGACATGACGCTCGGCGAGGGAGGGATGCGCTGGGTGACGGTCGGCGCGAAGGACCAGCCCGAGGTGGTGCTGACCCTCATGGTGCCGGGCAGCCCGGTGATGGACGAGGAGTCCGCCGCCGCGGTCAGATCGCTCGTCGCCAAGGGCGTGCTGGGCGCGGGTGCGCTGGCCACGGACGACATCCATGGGGACTACGAGAAGCTCAGGGCGCGCGGGGTGGAGTTCGTGCAGCCGCCGCAGGAGCGTCCGTACGGTACGGAGGCGATCCTGCGGGACGACTCCGGCAACTGGTTCTCGTTCACGCAGCCGCGCGAGGACCTCGACCTGGACAAGGAATGGGCCTAGGACCTGTCTTCAAAGTCCCGCCTGCCCGGCGGGCTCAGCCCGGCGGCTTCAGTATCGGGAAACTGCCGGTCGTCGTCGGGGCGTGTTCCGGGAGCCAGAGGACCGCGATCGCGCCGCCCGAGCCGTCCCGGCCCTCGATGCCCTCGGGTGTCGCGTTCCGGAAGGTCAGCCGCGCTCCGAGGACCCGGGCCTGGCCCGCCGCGATGGTCAGGCCCAGCCCGTGGCCGTGGCCCGCGCGGTCGGTCGCGCCCGTACGGAAGCGGCTCGGGCCCTCCTGCAGCAGGGCGTCCGGGAAGCCGGGGCCGTGGTCCCGTACGCGTACCACCCGGCCCTCGACCGTCACCTCGACGGGCGTCCCGCCGTGCTTGGCCGCGTTGGCCAGCAGATTGCCCAGGATGCGTTCGAGCCGACGCGGATCGGTACTGACCCAGGACTCGTGCACCACCTTGATCTTGATCGCGGGGTCCAGCACCCCCACCCGCCGCTCGACGAACTCGGCGAGAGCGATCTCCTGGAGTTCCGCGCGCTCCGAGGCGCTGTCGAGCCGCGCGACCTCCAGTACGTCCTCGACCAGCGTGCGCATGGCCTGGGCCCGGTCCCGTACCAGCTCCGTGGGGCGGCCCGGCGGCAGCAGTTCGGCGGCGGTCAGCAGCCCGGTCACCGGCGTACGCAGTTCGTGGGCGATATCCGCGGTGACCCGGCGCTCGGCCTCTATGCGCTCGTTCAGCGCGTCGGTCAGCGCGTCCACCGCGCGGGCCAGCTCGTCCGTCTCGTCCCGTACGACGCCGCCGACGGCGTCCCCGACGCGCACCTCCGTAATGCCCTGCGCGACCCGCCCCGCCGCCGCGGCGGCCCTGCGCAGACGCCGCGAGAGCTGCCCGCCGATCAGCACACCCAGGGCGCAGCCCCCGAAGACCACCGCGACCGAACCGATGATCAGCGACCGGTCCAGATCCTTCATGATCGTCGTGGAGTCGGCGAACGTGCTGTGCAGCGAGAGCACCGCGCCGTTGCTCAGCGGGACGGCCGCCCACACATCGGGCACACCGCTCGCGGTCTGCTGCACATGGGTCGCGCGCCGGCCCTCGTTCATCTTCGCGCGCAGGTCGTGCGGGAGCGCCGGGTCGTTGAGCTTCGTGCCGAGCTTGGGCTCCTTCGTGGACTCGTACATCCGCTCCGCGTAGAGCAGCCGCTCCATCTGCACCTCGCGCGAGTTGTCGAGCATCGAGACCCGCGCCGAGTTGTGCACCACCAGACTCAGCGCCACCGCGACCAGCGCGCCGACCGCCGCGATCGCGATGCTGATCTTCCACCGGACTCCGGTGCGCAGGGTCGGCCGTTTCATGCCTTGAGCTTGTATCCGAAGCCGCGGACCGTGTCGATCCGGTCCTGACCGATCTTGGTGCGCAGCCGCTGGACATGGACGTCCACCACCCGGGTGTCACCGCCCCAGCCGTAGTCCCAGACCCGCTCAAGCAGTTTGTCGCGGGAGAGCACGGTCCCGGGAGCGGACGAGAACTCCAGCAGCAGCCGCATCTCGGTCGGCGTCAGCGCCACCGGCGCGCCTGCCCTGCGTACCTCCATGCCCTCCGTGTCGATCTCCACATCGCCGAAGGTCAGCACCCCGTTCTCAGCGGGCTCGCCCGGTCCGCCGGCCTCCCGGGCGGGCCCGCCCGCGTGCCCGAAGCGGCGCAGTACGGCGCGGATCCTGGCGACCAGCACCGCGCCGTCGAAGGGCTTGGTCACGTAGTCGTCGGCGCCGGCCTCCAGCCCGAGCACCACATCGATCGAGTCGGCGCGCGCGGACAGCATGATCACGGGCACGGTCGACTCGTCACGGATACGCCGGCACAGGCTGACCCCGTCCAGACCCGGCACCATCACATCGAGCAGCGCGATGTCAGGACGGTCCGCGCGGAACGCGTCGAGGCCGGCGAGTCCGTCCGGCCTGGCGGTGACCACGAAGCCGTCGCGCTCCAGCGCCAGCTGGGTCGCTTCGCGGATGACATCGTCGTCCTCGACGAACAGGACATGGGTCTCGGGCATCCTGTGGATCTCAGCTCTCAGTCGTGGCTCGTCACAGTGGGCGCGGGTACGGCCCCTTCGCCGTTGCCCACCGCTCTGCTGTAGTCGTTGCGCACCCGGTAGCGCTCGCTGAACTTGGTGTCGGCCCAGCTGTACGTCACGACGTCCTCGCCGGACGGAAAGGACAGCGGATCGCCCTTCGCGTACACCTGCTGGGTGACGACCAGCTCACCGCGGTCGATCGTGGCATAGACGGCGGGCTCCTCCGTCGCGAAGACGTTCTGGTACCCCTCGTTCCGCTCGCGGTACACATACGTCCCGACGCCCACCGAGTCGCCGCACGTCATCACGTTGATCACCAGATCGGGTGCGGTACCGCCGGTCAGGTTCCCGTACGACGTGTCCACCGGGTACGCGTCCTCGCCGCACGGTTTGAGGTCGGCCTTGACCCGCGGGCTGACCGCGGGGTCCTTCCGGAGCAGCGCCACCGCGTCGACGGTTCTGGCGGGGGCCGGCGCGGACGCCCTGGGGGGAGTGGGCGCGCCGGGCTCCACGGGGGAGGTCACGGCCGCGCCCTCGTCCCTGGTCCCCGTACCGCCGGTCGAACAGCCGGATATGAGCAGACCGACGGCGGCGAACGCCGACAGTGCCGTACCCACGGCGAAGGGTCCGCCCCCCGGCCGCCCCGGGTCTCTCAGGCCGCGCACCTCTCCCGCCCCCGCTCCTCATGACCGCCGAGGCCGCCGCGTGTGCCGCGAGCGCCCCGACCGTCACGCCTGTCGCTCCCGTCGCGCCTGCCGCGACGGAGATCCGACCGCTCCGGCGCGTGGACATCCGGGTCCTGGCTGGCCAGTTCCCGGCTCTCCAGTTCCTGACGGAGCCGGGCCAGCGCGCGGTGCAGTGTGCTCTTTACGGTACCCGCCGACATGCCGAGCGCCGCAGCCGTCTCCTCCGTGCTCATCTGCTCCCAGTGCCGCAGCACCACCACGCTGCGCTGCTTGGGCGCGAGGACCCCCAGGATGTCCATCAGTAGCGCGCGGTCGGCACGCTGCTCGGTGCCGTCGTCGATGCTCGCGTCGGGCAGTTGCTCGGTGGGGACCTCTTCGAGCTTGCGGGCGCGCCACCACTCCGTACGCGTGTTGATCATGACGCGGCGCAGATAGGCGTCGGCGAGGGACTTGTCGGCGATGCCGTCCCAGCGCCCGTACGTACGGGCCAGCGCGGTCTGGAGCAGGTCCTGCGCGTCGACGGGGTCGGGCACGAGGCGCCGGGCGCTCCGCAGCAGGGCCTCCTGCCGGTTACGTACGTACTCCTCGAATCCGAGTACCTCTCCCTGCGCCATGCCAACCGCCTCCGACCCCGTGACCATCCATGCCGTTCGCTTACGGCACCGAAATTACGGAGCGCTTGTCACGAGGCTGTGCGTGACAGCCGTCGGCGGACGCACGGCTGTCCATCGGTTGTGTAACGGCCGCCGGGGCGACCGCCGGGGCGACCGCTGTGACGCGGCGCGCGGTCGGCGCGGCGTCAGCGCGGTTCGGCCCGGCTCTGCGGCAGTCGGTAGACCCCGTTCTCCATCGGCTCGACCAGCCCGTCGGAGACCAGCCCGTCCAGCGCCCTGGCCCGCTGCACCGGCTCGTCCCAGACCGCGTCCAGAACCCCCTGGGGCACCGGCGCGACCGCCTCGCGCAGGACGGCGAGGAGCTTGCCCCGCACCTGACGGTCCGTGCCCGCGTACGTCTGACCGCGCCGCGTGGGGCCCTCGTACGGCGGTTTCCCGGCCAGCCGCCAGGCGCACCGGTCGGAGATCGGGCAACGTACGCAACCCTCGTTCTTCGCCGTGCAGATGAGCGCGCCCAGCTCCATGGACGACGCCGCCCAGCGCGCCGCGGTCGGGGCGTCCTCGGGCAGCAGCGCGCGGGCCAGCTTGCGTTCGGCGGCGGTGGTCGCGTTCGGCGGGTACTGGACACCGGCCACGGCGCGCGCGAAGACGCGGCGCACGTTCGTGTCGAGCACCGCGTGCCGCTGTCCGTACGCGAACGAGGCCACGGCGGCGGCCGTGTACTCACCGATCCCGGGCAGCGAGAGCAACTGCGCGTGCTCGCGCGGTACATCGCCTCCGTGCCGCTCCGTTATCGCCTGCGCGGCGCCGTGCAGACGCAGCGCACGGCGTGGATAGCCGAGCCGGCCCCAGGCGCGGACCGCCTCGCCGGGGGCCTCGGCGGCCAGATCGGCGGGGCGCGGCCAGCGGCTGAGCCACTGCTCGTACACGGGGAGCACCCGGTTCACCGGGGTCTGCTGGAGCATGAACTCGCTGACCATCACCCCCCAGGCGCCCGCTTCGGGGCGGCGCCAGGGCAGATCGCGCGCGTTCGAGTCGAACCACGCGATGACGGGGGTGTGGAGGGCGGCCGGATCGACGGCGGTCGGAGAGGACGCGGAGTGCGCGGAGGTAGCAGTCATGGCAGTTCCGATCCTGGCATGTCCCGGGCCGTGGAGGGCGCGGCAGGCCGGGCGGGGCGGAGGTGTCACGCGCCCGGTCCCGCGCACGCCCCACGTTCGCCCCGCCCGCCGGTCCCTCATGGCCCCCGGGTCCCACACGTCCGCCGGGTCCCTCACGACCCGCTGGTCACGCCACTCTGCGGTCACGCCCGCTCGGTCACACCCGCTCGCTCACACCGGTCACGCCCGCGTTGTCGGCCGTGCGTGCCCGCCCCGCCCCGGCGAGCAGGAGGGCCAGACTCGACCCGCTCGTCCGCATCGTCCCGACCAGCGTGCTCACCGGCCGGGCGGCCGCCAGGACCACGAGCGTCGACACCACGCCGCCGAACACCAGCCCCACCGCCACGTCGTGCGGATAGTGGACCCCGACGAAGACCCGGGAGAACGCCATCAGCAGCGCCATCGGGACGGTGAGACAGGCGAGCACAGGACGGGCGATGGCCAGTGCGATCGCCGCCGCTCCGGCGATCGTGGCGTGGTTGCTGGGGAAGGACCAGTCGCCCACCGGCGGACAGGGGATGAGCGAGGCCCCGGCTTCGGCGACCGCCCGGCACGGCCTCTCCTCGGTCAGCGCCGACTTGGTCAGCTCACTGCACACATACGCGACGGCGGTCGCGAGCGGAGCGAGGACCGCCACGGCCACGGCGCGTGAGCCGGCCGGTCGCGCGGACCACCAGACCGTTATGAAGAGCACGCCGAACAGCAGCAGTCCGGCCTCGGTCCAGAGCTCCGCCAGGTGTTGGAACCAGGAAGGGGTGGTACGGGCGAAGTCGGTGATATCGCGATAGAGATCGCTCGTTGCGCTGCTGTTCATGGGAAGAACGTACAGAGATCACGGGGAGTTCCCCTCTCCCGATGGCCGGGGTGTACCCCTGATGAAAGGAGAAGCCCTGGTCACCGGGGCTCGCTGCGGGATGATGATCCGTAAAACTTGCGAGACGGGCGGCATGGGGGGCGGGAGTTGGCGCGGATCTCTCGTACAGTTTGCGCCGTGGGATCTTTGCGCAATCCGGTCGGGCCGCTTCCCTCCACCATCTACTGGCGACGGAGGGCAGTAGCGGCGACGCTGATCGCGCTGCTCGCGTTGCTCGTCGTATGGGTCGTCACATCCCGTGGGGGTGACGGCAAGAACAGCGGGGACACAGCGGACGGCGCCAATCCCGCGACGTCCATCACCCCGGGCCCCTCCGGTTCCGGGCCGGCCATCAGTGAACAGCCGGGCGGACGCGACGAGTCGGGCTCGACCGGCGGGACCGGTGGCGGCGAGGGCGGTACGGACGCCGGCGCCGACGGCGGCAAGAACGGCGACACCGACACCGGCGGCGCCGGCGGGGCCGGTTCCGGCGGTACGGACGACGCGGCGGAGACCGGCGGCGCCAGTGGCGGCGGTACGGCGGGCAGCGGGGGCGGAAGCACCAGCACCGGCCGGCAGGTACCGGCCGGCTCGGGACTGCCCAACTGCCCCCCGAGCGCCCTCTCTCTGCGCCTCACCGCGACGAAGGTCGCGTACGCGCCCGGCGAGAAGCCCGCGTTCCGGCTGATCGCCACGAACACCTCGGACACCGCCTGCAAGGCCGACTTCGGACCGAAGGCCGTGGTGCTGACGATCACCAACGCGGACGATGTCGACGTCTGGTCGTCCAAGGACTGCCCGAAGACCGGCGCGGTGCTCTACGAGGTCCCGGCGGGCGGGACGATCACTCGCACGATCGAGTGGGACCGCGAGCGGAGCGCGCCGCAGTGCGCCACGCCGCCCGCGGGGGCGGTGGACCCCGGAACGTATCTGGTGGAGGCCAAGACCTCGGGCGCCTCGGTGAAGCAGGGCCAGGCGTCCATCCGCCTGGAGAAGGACTGATACCGGTCCTGCATACCGGTCCTGCATACCGGTCCGCACAGGCGCATACGGCGGCGCCCCGACCCTCTCCCGGGTCGGAGCGCCGCCGTCGTTCACGTACGCCGCCGCGGACGGCGCTATACGTATCGCTCCAGGATCGAGGACTCCGCCAGCCGCGACAGCCCCTCGCGCACGCTGCGGGCCCGCGCCTCGCCGACTCCGTCCACCGTCTGCAGATCGTCGACGCTCGCCGCCAGCAGCTTCTGGAGCCCGCCGAAGTGCTCGACGAGCCGCTCGATGATGGCGCCCGGCAGCCGCGGCACCTTGGCCAGCAGCCGGTAACCACGCGGCGAGACCGCGGAGTCGAGGGTCTCGGGCGCACCGCTGTAGCCCAGCGCCCTTGCCACGATGGGCAGTTCCAGCAGCTCGGGATGGCTCAGCGAGTCCAGTTCGCCGAGCGCCTCGTCGACCGTACGGGAGCGCTTCGCGGTCGGCTCGGGGACGTAGTCCCGTGCGACCAGGTCCCGTTCCGGCTCCACGCCCGCGATCAACTCGTCCAGTTGGAGCGAGAGAAGCCGGCCGTCGGTGCCCAGCTCGACCACGTACTCGGCGATCTCCGTGGCGATCCTGCGCACCATCTCAAGACGCTGGGCGACGGCCGTCACGTCCCGGACCGTCACCAGGTCCTCGATCTCCAGCGCGGAGAGCGTGCCCGCGACCTCGTCCAGCCGGAGCTTGTAGCGCTCCAGGGTCGCCAGCGCCTGGTTCGCCCGCGACAGGATCGCCGCCGACTCCTCCAGGACCCGGCGCTCCCCGTTCACGTACAGCGCGATCAGCCGCATCGACTGCGACACGGAGACGACCGGGAAGCCGCACTGTTTGGACACGCGGTCCGCCGTGCGGTGCCGCGTGCCCGTCTCCTCCGTGGGGATGGACGACTCCGGGACCAGCTGGACGCCGGCCCGCAGGATCTTGGTCATGTCTTTGTCCAGGATGAGCGCGCCGTCGAGTTTGCACAGCTCGCGCAGGCGGGTCGCGGTGAACTCCACGTCCAGCACGAAACCGCCCGTGCACATCGACTCGACGGTCTTGTCCATGCCCAGGACGATCAGACCTCCGGTGTTACCGCGCAGGATCCGCTCCAGGCCGTCGCGCAGCGCCATGCCCGGCGCTACCGCGCTCAGGGAGGCGCGCATCAGCGCTTCGTTGCCGGAGCCCGCGCCGGACTTTCCGGGCGCTGATGCCCGGTCGTTGGCTGCCACTGCACTCCTCCGGCTCGTACGGATGGGCGAGACCAGGGCAAAGTCTACCGGCGAGCGTTGTCTTCCCGTGGGGCGTCCGCACGACCGCGGCGCGGCAGCACCCTGAGAGCATCACCCATGTCAGCGACTTCTGTGACCTTCATACCGGCCGGGATCTTCCCCGGATCGGTGGGAACAAGCGCCTGCGTGAAGCCGAGACGGTGGGCCTCGGCCAGCCGGCGCTGGACGCCCGTAACCCGTCTGACCTCGCCCGCGAGCCCGACTTCCCCGATCGCGACCAGGTTCTTCGGCAGGGGGGTGTCGCTGGCCGCGGACGCCAGCGCGAGGGCGATCGCCAGGTCGGCGGCGGGCTCGGTGAGCTTCACCCCGCCGACCGTCGCGCTGTAGATGTCGCGCTTGCCGAGCGCGCTGATCCGGCCGCGCTGCTCCAGCACGGCGAGCATCATCGAGACCCGGGAGGTCTCCAGACCGGAGGTGGTGCGCCGGGGTGAGGGGATCTGCGAGTCGACCGTCAGCGCCTGCACCTCGGCGACGAGCGGCCGGCGCCCCTCCAGCGTGACGGTCAGGCAGGTGCCGGGAACGGGCTCGTCGCGCCGGGTGAGGAACAGCCCGGACGGGTCGGCGAGACCGGTGATCCCCTCGTCGTGCAGCTCGAAGCAGCCGACCTCGTCGGTCGTCCCGTAGCGGTTCTTGATCCCCCGGACGAGCCTCAGCCTGGCGTGCCGGTCGCCCTCGAACGACAGCACGACGTCCACAAGATGTTCGAGCAGCCGCGGTCCCGCGATCGCGCCGTCCTTGGTGACATGCCCCACCAGGAGCGTGGACATGGCGCGCTCCTTGGAGGCCCGGATGAGCGCGCCCGCGACCTCACGGACCTGGGCCATACCGCCGGGCGCGCCATCGATCTCCGGCGAGGCCACGGTCTGGACGGAGTCCAGGATCAGCAGCGACGGCTTGACCGCGTCGAGGTGACCGAGGACCGCGGAGAGATCCGTCTCCGCGGCCAGATAGAGGTGGTCGTCGATCGCCTTGATCCGGTCGGCGCGCAGCCGTACCTGGCTGGTGGACTCCTCGCCCGTCACATAGAGCGTGCGGTGCTCGTCGCTCGCCGACTTCGCCGCGACATCGAGCAGCAGCGTCGACTTGCCCACGCCCGGCTCGCCCGCGACCAGCACGACCGCGCCCGGCACCAGCCCGCCGCCGAGCACCCGGTCCAGCTCGTCCACGCCGGTGGAGCGCGCGGTGGCCGTACGGGCGTCGACCTGGCCGATCGGCAGCGCGGCCGTGGAGACCCGGCCCGCCGCGGTGGTCCGTACGGCGGGCGCGCCGTACTCCTCGACCGTGCCCCACGCCTGGCATTCGGGGCAGCGGCCGAGCCACTTGGCGGTCGTCCAACCGCACTCGGTGCAGCGGTAGGACGGCCTGTCCTTGGCGGTTTTCGTACGGGCAGCCATGGCGTCACCGTATAGGGGCGCACTGACAGCGCCGACCAGGGAGAGGGGCCGGCCGGGGAGTGAGACGGGAGGAAGGGGAACGAGGAGGGACAAGGGGGTGGAGAACTCGTCGGAACGGGCGATTCCTGTCCCCTTTTGAGGGATACCTTCACCCGTAAGGATTAATTGTGCTCAAGGGGTGTGAAGGGTGTGGGTCTCTCTGTCTAACGTCGCCGGGTGATGAGCAGCAGCCCCGACACCTCCACGCACACCACCGGCGCACACCGCGCGCCCCGTCGTGCGCCCCATCCGGTGCCGCGCCGCCGGGCCGCGCGTTACGAGCCGTATCTCGACGGTCTGTTCACCTACTGCCTCTCCGTGCTGTGCGACCACGACGTCGCGACCGAAGTGCTCGGCGAGGTGCTGTCCATCTCCGAGCGGCAGTACGGCCGTTGCCCCTCGGATGCCGGGGAGCGCAAGGCCTGGCTGTACGCCCTCGCCCGCTGGTCCTGTCTGCGCAGACTCACCGAGCAGCGCCGCAGTCGGCTGGGGGCGCATTCGGGCCAGCGCGAGCCGGAACCGGCACCGACGGAGGAGCTCGCGCCGGAGAACGCCGAGCGCCGACGGCGTGAACTCGCTCTGTTGGCCTGGCCGGAAGCCGCCGGTACGACGCCCGAGCAGCGCGAGATCCTGGAGCTGGCCGTACGCCACCAGCTGGGCCCGGCAGAGGTCGCCGCCGTGCTGTCCATGGAGCCGGCGGCGGCCCGTGAGCTGCTCTCCTCCGCCGCCTGCGAGGTGGAGCGCACCCGCGCCGCGCTCGCCGTCGTCGACACCGGCGGCTGCCCGTCCGTCGCCCGGCTCACCGGCGACCATCAGGTGCTGCTCTCCGCGGCGCTCCGGCGCGAACTGGTCCGGCATGTCGACGACTGCCCGCGCTGCCGTCGCGCCGCCGAGCGGGCCGAGGCGGCCGGACCGTGGCCGGGGTCGCGCCCCTCCTCCCTCTCGAAGCTCTCGGACGGGGCCGCCGCGCGGTCCGCCTCGTCCCCGGCCCCGGACGGCACGCGGTCCGCCCGGCCCGCCGTGCTGCCGCTCATCGAGGCGCCGAGGCAGGCCACGTACACGGCGATGGGCCGGACTCCCCGGGCGCGGGCCGCGGCTCCGCGCTTCGGCCGCAACGGCTTCCCCATGGACCCCAAGGACCGCGCGGCCCGCCGGGACCGGTTGTGGGCGCGTGCCGTGACCACCACCGTCGTGGCGGCCGTCGTCGCCGCTCCCGTGCTCGCCCTCTGGGCGGCGTACTCCGGCGCGCCGGAGACGGCGGACGGCCGCGACGGCTCGTCGGTCAGCGCCGGCGCGGCCGAGGGCCCGGCCGAAGCGGACGAGAGGCCGCGCGAGCCCTACGAGCGCGAGCACTACGAGATCGCGGGCAGCGCCCAGGACGGCTCGGGCTCCGGGCACGGATCGGGCGGCCACGGATCGGGCGGGGAGGGCACCGCACCCGGCGTCTCGGTCGAGGTCATCAGCGACGGCCTGCCCGTCCCGCCGGCCCTCCCGGGGCAACCGGCCCTCGGCAGACTCTCGGTCGAGGCGCAGCCCCACGGCGACACGACGATGATCACGCTCAGGGCGTCCGGCGGCGCGCCGGTCTCCTGGACGGCGGCGACCAAGGCCCCCTGGCTCCGGCTGAGCCGCCACTACGGCACGCTCGCGCCCGGCGAATCGTTCACCGTCCAAGTCTTCGTGAACCACCGGCGCGAGCCGTCCGGACCATGGAGCGCGCGGGTGGCGATCTATCCGGTGGGATCCGTGGTGAAGATCTACGGCTACGGCTCCAGACCGCCGTCCTCAGGTCACCCGGGCCGGTCGGGGCACCCCGCACACCCCGCGCTCCCCGGACATCCGGGACATCCCGCGGATCCCGGCCCCGGCGGGCCGACGCCGCCGGGCTCTTCCGACTCCGGCCCGTTCCAGCCGTCCGGCCCCGATCCCGACCCGGGGCCCGGGCCGGGTCAGAGATCCTCGGATCCGACCGGTGCGTCCCATCCCGGTACCGGGGGTCCCGGTGCCAGGGGTCCCGTCCCCGGCGATCCGCAGCCGACCGACCCGTCTCCGTACCCCTCGGACCCGGACCCCACGAACCCGGCCTGATCCAAACGAGAGGCCCTAGGCCCCGTCCGGATGCCGGGCCGGGTCCGCCGGATGCGGTGCCACCAGCGGAAGCTCGCTCGCCAGGCGCTGCTCGCACAGCTCGGCCAGCCGGTCGTAGCCCTCCTTGCCCATCAGCTCGGTCAGCTCGGGCCGGTACGTCCTGTACACCGGCTCGCCCGCGCCGTGCGCCGAGGTCGCCGAGGTGCACCACCAGTGCAGATCGTGGCCGCCCGGCCCCCAGCCGCGCCGGTCGTACTCACCGATGGACACCTGGAGCACGCGCGTGTCGTCGGGCCGCTCGATCCAGTCGTACGTCCGCCGGACCGGCAGCTGCCAGCAGACGTCCGGCTTCGTTTCCAGCGGCTCGCGGCCCTCACTCAGGGCCAGGATGTGCAGCGAGCACCCGGCGCCGCCCGCGAAGCCGGGACGGTTCTGGAAGATGCAGGAGCCGTCCCAGCGGCGTGTCTGGCGCTCGCCGTCGTCGTCCGTCTGCGTCCAGCCGGTGGTCGTGCCCTCCTCGTGGAACTGCCAGAGGTCCGGCGTGAGCCGTGCCACATGACCGGCGACGCGCTTCTCGTCGTCCTCGTCGGAGAAGTGCGCGCCCAGCGTGCAGCAGCCGTCGTCGGCGCGGCCCGCCTGGATGCCCTGGCAGCCGCTGCCGAAGACGCAGTTCCACCGCGAGGTGAGCCAGGTCAGATCGCAGCGGAAGACCTGCTCGTCGTCGGCGGGATCGGGGAATTCGGCCCAGGCACGGGCGAAGTCCAGCCCCTTCTCGTCCGGGACGTCCCGAGCGTTCCGGGGCGTGCGCGAGGAGGTGCTCGCGGCCTCCTCCTGCTGGTACTGCTTCTTCGGGCCCTGAGCTTTGCCCGGCTTCGCCTTTTTCGTCTTTGGCACAGGTCCAGCGTATGCGCGCGGTCGCAGTAGCGTTCCGTTCATGAGACTCGGAGTCCTCGACGTCGGTTCGAACACCGTTCACCTGCTCGCGGTGGACGCCCACCGCGGCGCCCGTCCGCTGCCCGCGCACTCGTACAAGGCGGAGTTGCGGCTCGCCGAACTCCTCGACGAGGACGGAGCGATCGGGCCCGAAGGTGTCGACCGGCTCGTCTCGACCATCGCCGACGCGCTCCAGGCCGCCGAGGACAAGGGCTGCGAGGACGTCCTGCCGTTCGCGACCTCCGCCGTGCGCGAGGCCAGCAACGCCGAGCAGGTCCTCGGGCGTGTCAAAACCGAGACCGGCGTCGATCTGGAGGTCCTCACGGGCGAGGAGGAGGCCCGGCTCACCTTCCTCGCCGCCCGCCGCTGGTTCGGCTGGTCGGCCGGGAAACTGCTCGTCCTGGACATCGGCGGCGGCTCGCTGGAGATCGGGTACGGAATCGACGAGGAGCCGGACGCCGCCGTGTCCCTGCCCCTGGGCGCGGGCCGGCTGACCGCGGGCTGGCTGCACGGCGACCCGCCCGGCCCCGACGACGTGAGGGCGCTGCGCCGCCACGTACGGGCGCGGATCGCCCGTACGGTCGGGGAGTTCTCGCGGTTCGGCAGCCCCGACCATGTGGTGGCGACCTCCAAGACCTTCCGGCAGCTGGCCCGGCTCGCCGGGGCCGCGCGCTCCGCCGAGGGCCTGTACGTGCAGCGCGAACTGAGTCGTTCGTCACTGGAGGAGTGGGTGCCCAAGCTGGCCACGATGAGCGCGCTCCAGCGCGCCGGGCTCCCCGGTGTCTCCGACGGCCGTTCGTCGCAGCTGCTGGCGGGAGCGCTGGTCGCGGAGGGCGCGATGGACCTGTTCGGGGTCGAGAGTGTGGAGATCTGCCCCTGGGCGCTGCGCGAGGGCATCATCCTGCGGCGGCTCGATCAACTCCCGACCACGTAGAGGGTGCCCGTACGCTGTCTCCGTGGCAGAACCTGTGGTGCGCATCCCGGATGCGAAGGTCGCGCTCTCGACGGCTTCGGTCTATCCGGAGTCCACGGCGACGGCTTTCGAGATCGCCGCACGCCTGGGGTACGACGGTGTCGAGGTCATGGTCTGGACCGATCCCGTCAGCCAGGACATCGAGGCGCTGCGCCGGCTCTCCGACTATCACGGGGTGCCCGTACTCGCCGTACACGCGCCCTGTCTGCTCATCACCCAGCGGGTGTGGTCCACCGATCCGTGGGTGAAGCTCCAGCGGGCGCGGGCGGCGGCCGAGAAGCTCGGCGCCTCCACCGTGGTCGTGCATCCGCCGTTCCGCTGGCAGCGGCAGTACGCGCGTGACTTCGTCACCGGAATATGGCGGATGGCGGACGAGACGGATGTACGGTTCGCCGTCGAGAACATGTACCCGTGGCGCTACCGCGACCGGGAGATGCTCGCCTACGCGCCCGACTGGGACGTGACCAAGTACGACTACCGGCACTTCACCGTCGATCTCTCGCACACCGCGACCGCCCGCACCGACGCCATGGCCATGATCGGCCGGATGGGCGACCGGCTGGGGCATGTCCATCTCGCGGACGGCAACGGGTCGGCCAAGGACGAGCATCTGGTGCCCGGCCGGGGCACGCAGCCGTGCGCCGAGCTGCTGGCGGGGCTGGCGGGCAGCGGATTCGACGGGCAGGTCGTGATCGAGGTGAACACGCGGCGCGCGATGTCCGCCGCGGAGCGTGAGGCCGATCTGGCGGAGGCGCTGGCGTTCGCCCGGCTGCATCTCGCCTCGTCGGCCCCTTCGCCCGCGCCGTCCCCGGCGACACGGGCGAAGCCGTCCTCGGCGACGCGGCCGGAGTCTTCTTCGGCGCGCTCGCCCCGTAGCGGCTCCTCGGGAGCGCGCCCGTCATGAACGGCACGGCTCCGCGCCGCCGCGGCCGCCCCGCCCGCAAGGCGGCCGACACCGGCCCCAGCGCCCAGCAGAAGATCCTCGACGCCGCCCGTACGGAGTTCGCCGAGCGCGGGTACGACAAGACCTCCATCCGGGGCATCGCCAAGGCTGCGGGGGTCGACCCGGCGCTCGTCCACCACTACTTCGGTACGAAGGACGAGGTCTTCGAGGCGGCCATCGAGGTCTCCTTCGAACCGGCCCTGTTGGTGCCCACGCTGCTGGCCGGCGGAACGGACGGCATCGGGGAGCGGCTCGCCCGCTACTTCATCGGCGTCTGGGAGAACCCGGTGACCCGGGCCCCGCTGCTGGCGATGATCCGCTCCGCGCTGACGCACGAGGCGGCGGCGAAGGTGCTGCGTACGTTCGTCCTGCGGCGGCTGCTGGAGCGCGTCGCGGAGGATCTCGACGTACCGAACCCGACGTTCCGCGCCGAGCTGGCCGCGTCGCACATGATCGGGATCGCCTTCCTCCGCTATGTGATCAAGGCGGAGCCGCTGGCCTCGGCGGACACCGAGGAGATCATCACGATGGTGGCGCCCACGATTCAGCGCTATCTCACCGAAGCCTGACCCAAGGCCGACCGAAAGCTGAACAGCCGACCGAAAGCTGAACGGCGGTTCCGTATGCCGGACACGCCGTCCAGATCTTGGATCCGGGGCGTACGCTCGGAGAAGTCATTTCTGCCGAAGACCGGCTGACGGATCTGCTGAAGGAGCGAGCGACGATGCCCGAGCTGAGGTCCCGCACTGTCACCCACGGCCGCAATATGGCGGGCGCGCGCGCCCTTATGCGGGCATCGGGCGTAGCGAGCGAGGACATCGGCAAGCCGATCGTCGCGGTGGCCAACTCCTTCACCGAGTTCGTGCCCGGCCACACCCACCTCGCGCCGGTCGGCCGGATCGTCTCCGAGGCGATCAAGGCCGCGGGCGCCGTGCCGCGCGAGTTCAACACCATCGCCGTCGACGACGGCATCGCGATGGGCCACGGCGGAATGCTCTACTCCCTGCCGTCCCGCGATCTGATCGCCGACTCCGTCGAGTACATGGTCGAGGCGCACTGCGCGGACGCGCTGATCTGCATCTCCAACTGCGACAAGATCACCCCGGGCATGCTGATGGCCGCGATGCGCCTCAACATCCCCACGGTCTTCGTCTCCGGCGGTCCGATGGAGGCCGGCAAGGCGACCCTGGTGGACGGTACGGTCCGCAAGCTGGACCTGATCAACGCGATCTCGGACGCGGTCAACGAGAGCGTCTCGGACGAGGACATCCTCCGTATCGAGGAGAACGCCTGCCCGACCTGCGGTTCCTGTTCCGGCATGTTCACCGCCAACTCGATGAACTGCCTGACCGAGGCCATGGGCCTCTCCCTGCCCGGCAACGGCTCGGTGCTGGCCACGCACACGGCGCGCAAGGCGCTGTACGAGAACGCCGGCCGCACGGTCGTCGAGATCACCAAGCGCTACTACGAGCGGGATGACGAGACGGTCCTGCCGCGCTCCATCGCCACCCGCGCGGCCTTCGACAACGCCATGGCCCTCGACATCGCCATGGGCGGCTCCACCAACACCATCCTCCATCTGCTCGCCGCCGCACAGGAGGCCGAGCTCAACTACGACCTCGCCGACATCGACGCGGTCTCGCGCCGGGTGCCCTGCCTGGCCAAGGTCGCGCCCAATGTGGCCCCCGGCGGCACGTACTACATGGAGGACATCCACCGGGCCGGCGGCATCCCCGCCATCCTGGGCGAGTTGTACCGCGGCGGTCTGCTCAACGAGGACGTGCACACCGTCCACTCACCGAGCATCAAGGACTGGCTGGAGACCTGGGACGTCCGCGGCGGCTCGCCGTCCGACGAGGCGGTCGAGCTGTGGCACGCGGCCCCCGGCTGTGTCCGCTCCGCCGAGGCCTTCTCCCAGTCCGAGCGCTGGGACACGCTCGACACCGACGCCTCGGGCGGCTGTGTCCGGGACGTGGCCCACGCGTACTCGAAGGACGGCGGCCTGGCGGTGCTGAAGGGCAACCTCGCCGTCGACGGCTGTGTCGTGAAGACGGCCGGCGTCGACGAGTCGATCTGGACGTTCGAGGGCCCCGCCGTCGTCTGCGAGTCGCAGGAGGACGCCGTGGAGAAGATCCTCCGCAAGGAGATCACCGAGGGCGATGTCATCGTCATCCGCTACGAGGGCCCGCGCGGTGGCCCCGGTATGCAGGAGATGCTCTACCCGACCTCGTATCTGAAGGGCCGGGGCCTCGGCAAGTCCTGCGCGCTGGTCACGGACGGCCGCTTCTCCGGCGGCACGTCGGGCCTCTCGATCGGCCACGCCTCCCCCGAGGCGGCCTCGGGCGGCACGATCGCGCTGGTCCACGACGGCGACCGGATCCGGATCGACATCCCGAACCGTACGATCGAACTCCTCGTCGCCGACGACGAGCTGGCGATCCGCCGCGAGGCGCTGAACGGCCGGTACGCCCCCGCTTCCCGCGACCGCAAGGTCTCGGTGGCGCTGCGCGCGTACGCGGCGATGGCGACGAGCGCGGACAAGGGCGCGGTGCGGGACGTCTCGCGCCTGGGCTGACCACTCGCGGTACGGCCGACCGCTCGCGATACGTACGGACGGTACTTGGCTACAAGCCGTGCGCCCCGGATCCCGCTGGAGGGACCGGGGCGCACGGCTGTTCTGCGACCCGTGACTGTTCTGCGACCCGTGACGGCCCGGTGCCTACCAGCGGTCCGGCCGCCGGCTGTCGACCGCGAAGACGGACCCGTCGGGCGCGGTGGCGAAGACCGTGCCCGGCTCGGTGACGGGCGCGGGCAGGGTGGGCACGAGCGTGTGGGGCCCGTCGTCCATCCGTGGCTTCGTCTGCCCGAGCAGTACGCCACGCCCGGCGTCCACGGCGAGCAGCCGGCCGTCCCCCGCGCTCAGATAGACGCGGTTCCCGGCGACGGTGGGCTGTGACGCCCGGGTGACCGACGTCTCCAGCCGCCAGCGCACGCCGGCGCTCCCGCCTCCGTCGGCCTTGCCGGATCCGGCGGTGTCGACGGCGAGCAGCGAACCCGTGTACCCCATGACATAGACCGTGTCACCCGCCACGGTGGCCTGTGCCTGATCGACCGGCGTGGGCAGCGGGACGCGCCGTACGGTACGGCTCGACGCGTCGAGCCGTACGACCTCGTTCGTATAGCCGTCGGCGTCCTCGGAGAGCAGGAACAGCGCGTCACCCGACGCGCCCGCCGGGGTCAGGCTGCCCGTCAGCCGCTTCTTCCAGCGCACGGCGCCGTCGGCCGGATCGATGGAACTCACCTCGGTGGCCCCGCCGTCGGACGACGGTGTGGCGGCGAACAGCGGACCGCCGCCGGAGCCGCTGCCGGAAGTACGGTCGGAAGTGTTGACGGTGCCGCTCGGGGAGCCGCCGGGGGAGCCGCTCGGCACCGCCGTCCAGACGGAGCCCGTCCCGCCGAGCCGCCGGCTCCAGCGCTCGTCCCCGGTCGCGCTGTCCAGGGACCGTACCCGTCCGTCGTAGGCCACGAGCAGCACCGTGTCACCGACGTGGCGGACAGAGGCGTACGAGGAGGTCGGGACGGACCAGCGCGTGGCGCCCGAGTCCGGATCGAGCGCCTCCAGCCGGGCCCCGCCGGGGCTGGTGACATGCAGCAGCCCGCCCGAGAGAACCGGAGCCGCGTCGATGTCGGCGTCCGCGTCGCCCTTGTCGGCCTTGACCGACCAGCCGAGGTGGCCGTCCGCGGGATCGAGCCGGGCCGCTGTGATGCCGGGAGCCGTGCAGTAGACGGCCGCGTCGGCGGCCGAGCAGACGGGTATGCGGCTCTCGCCGCCCCTGTCGGGCAGCTTGATGTGCCAGGGGCGAGCCGTCCCGCCGGGCCCGGCCGCGTCCGGCCGCGCGGGGTCGGCGGCGCCGTCGTCCAGCGCGGCGCGGACACCGACGAAACCGGCCGCCGCGACGGCTGCCAGCACCACACCGATCGCCGCCCCTCGGAGGGCCCGCCGCCGGGGGCGGGGCGCCGGCCCGCCGCTTTCCGTCCCGGCATCGCGAGGCTTCCGACTCCCCGGACCCTTCGCGTTTTCCGCGCCGTCCGTGTTCCCCGAGGGGCTGATCCGGAGCTGTCGTGTCCGGAACCGGGCGGGGCGCGTATGAGTGGCCGGGTCCGGATCCGCGTTCTCGGCGGGGACAGGACCGCGCTGCGCCGGTACGAGCGGACTCGCCCCGGGCGACGACAACCGCGCGCCGGGCCGCGCGTCCGTACCGGGTACCGACGAGGGGCGCAGCGCGGCCATCATCTCGTCCGGGGTCGGCCGGTCGGCCGGATCCTTCGCAAGACACCGGGTGATCAGCGGCAGCAGCTTCTCCGGGACCCCCGCCAAGTCCGGCTCGTTGTGCACGACTTGGTACGCGACGATGTACGGGCTGTCGGAGTCGAACGGCCCGCGCCCGGTCGCCGCGTGGACCAGCACCGCGCCCATGGCGAACACATCGGCGGCGGGGCCGACTTCACGCGGTCGCTGGAACTGCTCGGGCGCCATGAACGGCGGTGTGCCGATGAGCTTGCCCGTCTCGGTCCGCAGATCACTGTCCGTCGGGCGCGAGATACCGAAGTCGATGACCTTGGGGCCGTCCGACGCCAACAGGACATTGCTCGGCTTGAGATCGCGGTGCACCACACCGGCCCGGTGGATGTCCCGCAGCCCCTCGGCCAGCCCCGCGCCGAGCCTGGTCAATTCCTCGGCGTCCAGCGGACCGTTCCGCTTCACCCGCTCGGAGAGGGTCGGGCCTTCGATGAACAGGGTGGCCATCCAAGGCCGTTCGGCCTCCGGATCAGCGTCCACGACGGGCGCGGTGAAGGCGCCGCTCACCCGGCGGGCGGCGGCGACCTCCTGCCGGAACCGGGCTCTGAACTCGGGATCCGACGCATGGTTGGTATGGATGACTTTGACGGCGAGACGCAGCCCGGAAGCGGAGGTGGCCAGGTGGACCACGCCCATTCCGCCCGATCCCAGGGCTGATTCGAGCAGGTAGCGGCCGGCGTATTCCGGACGCTCCGCTTCCGGGGCCGACCCGGTATTGCGCAGTGGTGGCATCGCCCACCCCCGTGTATTCGTGCGCAAGCGCGACGCACGGAGCCTAGTCGATGATGCGTGCTATCAAGCCATCGCTTGCTAGCCTGCGCGGCGCAGGGTACGCACCTTCAATGGGGGAGGACCGAATGGCAGTCGAAGAGGTTGAGAGCGGCGCGGTGAATGCCGTGGCGAACGGCGAGGAGAGTGCCGGGGAGGCGTCGGCCGAGACGCTCGCCGAGTCGGCGGTGGCCGTGGAAACGCTGGCGGCGAAGCGGTACGCGGTCCACCCGGACTACCGCGTGAACGTCCGCAGTGGCCCCGGCACGAACTACCAGCTCGTCAAGGTGCTTCCGTACGGCGCGAGCGTTCCGATCAACTGTCAGAAGCCGGGTGAGTGGATCACCGGCCCGTACGGGACGACGAACCTCTGGGACAACATCGCCAACGGACAGTTCGTCTCGGACGCGTATGTCTACACGGGCAGCAGCGGCTACGTCGCGGAGCGCTGCGCCTGAGAGCCTGTCGGGTGGCCTGACCGGGCGCCGCGACGCGCGCCGGGGATAATCGCCGCGTGAGCGAGCACCCCGTACAGCCCGAGCGGCCCGAGCGGCACAGCCACGGCGGCCCCGAGCCCGAGGCCATCCGTTTCTTCGGTACGACCTGGGTCGGCCACGACGGCGGCTACGCACTGCGCCGTGTCGTGGTCGTCGCGGGCTCCCTCGTCACCACCGTCGCCGCCTGCTTCGTGCTGCGCTTCGCGTACGAGGGTCTGGAGATCGCGGACGTGGGCGCGTTCGTCGGGGTGCTCGTCATCGCGGTCTTCTCGGTGTGCGGCGCCATCGCGTTCCGCCGGACCTGGGACGGTTTCCAGCGCCGTCCGGCCGATGCGGGCCGCGAGGAGTCCCTGCACAGCGTCAAGACGATCGGTTTCATCGGCGTGCTGGTCGCGTACTTCCTGCGCTCTCTCGTCGAGGCCCCGGGCGAGGGGCTGCGCCGCAAGGAGTACGAGACGGCCGTCGTCCAGTACGAGCGCCGTCGCAGCGCCCGCGCCGGAAACCCCGCCGCCCGCGGCGGTGGAAAGGGCAGCAAGCCCAAGCGCGCGTAGGCCGCGCCCCCCGTCGCCCCCCGTCGCCCCCCGTCGCGCCCTGTCGCGCCCTGTCGCGCCAGGATGGGTGCATGACCGAACGCGCTCTCTCCTTCGACGCCGTGGCCGACCAGTACGACGAGGCCCGCCCCGGCTATCCGCCCGCCCTCTTCGACGCCATCGAGGAGATCACCGGCCGCCCGCTCAATGGCTCCCGCGTCCTCGACGTGGGCGCCGGTACCGGTATCGCCACGCGCCTGCTGCGCGCACGCGGCGCCCTGGTCACCGCCGTCGAGCCCGGACCGCGGATGGCGGCCCGGCTGCACCGCGCCGCCCCCGGCGTTCCGCTCGTCCGGGCCCTCGGCGACGCGCTGCCCCTCGCGGACGGATGCGCCGACCTCATCACGTACGCCCAGTCCTGGCACTGGACCGACCCGGCCCGCTCCGTGCCGGAAGCCCTGCGGGTCCTGCGGCCCGGCGGCGGGCTCGCCCTCTGGTGGAACATCTCGGAGGGCGATGTGCCGTGGATCGCGGCCCAGGACGAACGGGTCCGCCGCTGGGCCGACGACATGCACCACGGCGCCCACAGCTCCACCGGCCGCGCACAGAGTCTGCCGGCCGCGATGGACCGCGCGGAGCGCCGTATCACCTGGACCCGCCGCGTCACCCTCGACACCCATCTCGCCAATCTCGGCAGCCACTCCGTCTTCCGTACGCGCGGTGAACAGGCCGCGGCCGACTTCCTCGCGGACGAGCGGGCGGAGCTGCTCAGGCTCTTCCCGGACGGGACCGTCGAGGAGGCATATGCCGTCGAGCTGACGGTCACCGCCCGCGCTTGACGGCGGCATCGGCCGCGCCCATTATTCATCACATGATGAATTTTACTGAGGGCGCCATCCGTGCCCGCGGTCTCACCGTGCGACGGGGCGACCGCACCGTCCTGCGCGGCCTCGACTTCGCCGTATCGCCGGGCCGGATCACCGGCCTGCTCGGCCCGTCCGGCTGCGGCAAGTCGACCCTGATGCGCGCCATCGTCGGCACCCAGGCCAAGGTCACCGGCGCCCTGGACGTCCTCGGTCTGCCCGCCGGCGACGGCGCGCTGCGCGCCAGGATCGGCTATGTCACCCAGGCGCCCTCCGTCTACGACGACCTGACAGTGCGTCAGAATCTCGACTACTTCGCCGCCGTGCTCGACCCGGGACGGGCCCGCCGCAAGGCCCGCCGCGAGACGGTCACCCGGGCCGTCGGCGACGTCGACCTCGCCTCCCACGCCGACTCGCTCGCCGGCAGGCTCTCCGGCGGCCAGCGCAGCCGGGTCTCCCTCGCCGTCGCCCTGCTCGGCACCCCCGAACTGCTCGTCCTCGACGAACCGACCGTCGGCCTCGACCCCGTACTGCGCCGCGACCTCTGGGAGCTCTTCCACCGCATCGCCGCCGAGCGCGCCGCGACGATCCTCGTCTCCTCCCATGTCATGGACGAGGCCGAACGCTGCCACCGCCTCCTCCTCATGCGCGACGGCGAGATCCTCGCCGACGACACCCCGGACGCCCTGCGCACCCGTACCCGCACGGAGACCGTGGAAGCGGCCTTCCTCCACCTGGTCGACGAGGCCAACGCACTCCAGGAGAGCGTCCGATGAGCACCGCGACCCCCGGTACGACGACGGTCCCCGGCACGGCGACCCCGTCCCGCACCACCGCGGCCCCGATGTCCGCCGCCCGCACCCTGGCCACCGCCGCCCGTGTACTGCGCCAGCTGCGCCACGACCCACGCTCGATCGCGCTGATGATCCTCGTCCCGTGCGTGATGCTCTTCCTGCTCCGCTACGTCTTCGACGGCAGCCCGCGCACCTTCGACTCCATCGGCGCCTCGCTGCTCGGCATCTTCCCGCTGATCACGATGTTTCTGGTGACCTCGATCGCGACCCTGCGCGAGCGCACCTCGGGCACCCTGGAACGCCTGCTCGCCATGCCCCTGGGCAAGGCCGACCTGATCGCCGGGTACGCCCTGGCCTTCGGCCTGCTCGCCATCGTCCAGTCCGTCCTCGCCACCGGCCTCGCGGTCTGGGCCCTCGGCCTGGAAGTGGTGGGATCCGCCTGGCTGCTCCTCCTGGTCGCGCTCCTCGACGCCCTGCTCGGCACGGCACTCGGCCTCTTCGTCTCCGCGTTCGCCGCGTCCGAATTCCAGGCGGTGCAGTTCATGCCCGCGGTGATCTTTCCGCAGCTCCTCCTCTGCGGCCTCTTCACCCCGCGCCCGAACATGCAGCCCGTCCTGGAGGCCATCTCCAACGTCCTGCCGATGTCCTATGCCGTCGACGGCATGAACCAGGTCCTGCGCCATACGGACGTCACCGGCGACTTCGTCCGGGACGCCGTGATCGTGGCGGGCTGCGCCGCGCTCGTACTCGCCCTGGGCGCCGCGACCCTCCGCCGCAGGACGGCATAGAAGACAGCAGGACGGCATAGACGACAGGGGCCGGCCACTGCCACCCCCGCCGCCCAGGTCATCCCGCCGACCCGGTCACCCCGCCGCCGTACCGCTCCTCGGACACCTCCCGCGCACCTCCCGGCCCCGGTGCGAGGATGGTTCATGAAGGACAGCAGCAAGGAAAGCAGCACACATCCCCACCGGCGAGGTGACCCCGCAATGCCCCAGACAGTCGCAGTCCTCGGTACCGGAAAGATCGGCGAGGCCCTGCTCAGCGGCATGATCCGGGCCGGCTGGCGGGCCGCCGACCTGCTGGCCACCACCCGCCGCGCCGACCGGGCGGAGGAACTCCGCGACCTGTACGGCGTCGAGACCGTCACCAACGCGGACGCCGCCAAGCGCGCCGACATCCTCATCCTCGCCGTCAAGCCGCAGGACATGGGCAAGCTGCTCGACGAACTCACCCCCCATGTCACCGCCGACCGCCTGATCATCAGCGCCGCCGCCGGTATCACCACCGCCTTCATCGAGGAACGCCTGACCGCGGGCACCCCCGTCGTACGCGTCATGCCCAACACTCCGGTGCTGGTGGACGAGGGCATGTCCGTCATCTCGGCCGGCAGCCACGCCCTCGCCGTCCATCTCGGCCACGCCGAAGAGATCTTCGGCGGCGTCGGCAAGACCCTCCGCGTCCCCGAGTCCCAGCAGGACGCGGCCACCGCCCTCTCCGGCTCGGGCCCGGCGTACTTCTACTTCCTGGTCGAGGCCATGACCGACGCCGGCATCCTCCTCGGCCTGCCCCGCGCCCAGGCCCACGAACTCATCGTCCAGGCCGCCATCGGCGCCGCCGTCATGCTGCGTGACAGCGGCGAACACCCCGTGAAGCTCCGGGAGGCCGTGACCTCCCCGGCCGGCACCACCATCAGCGCCATCCGGGAGCTGGAGAACCACGGTGTACGGGCAGCCCTGATCGCCGCGATCGAGGCCGCCCGCGACCGCAGCCGCGCCCTGGCCACCGGCAACGGCTGACCCTCCGCGGACGCGGCTGCCCGTCAGACCACAGCTCAGCCGGCCGGCAGCAGACCGATGGCCCGATAGGCCGCGTCGACCACCGGGCGGGCCATCCCCCTGGCCCGCTCCGCTCCCTCCTTCAGTACTCCGTCGACATAGCCGGGATCCGCGGCCAGTTCCGCGTGCCGTTCCCGCAGCGGCCGCAACAGCTCGACCACCGCTTCCGCCGTGTCCTTCTTGAGCGCGCCGTACGAGTCATAGGCACCGGCCAGCTCGTCCGGGCTCCCGTTTTCGCACGCCGCGAGGATCTCCAGCAGATTGGCCACGCCCGGTTTGTCCTCCCGGTCGTATTCGACCTCCTGCCCGCTGTCGGTGACGGCGCGCATGATCTTCTTCCGCGCCATGTCGGCGTCGTCCAGGAGATAGACGATTCCGGCACCGGACTCGTGCGACTTGCCCATCTTCGACGTCGGATCCTGGAGATCCATGACCCGCGCGGCCACCGGCGGCCGGGTGGCCTTCGGCACGGCGAACGTATGCCCATACCGCTGGTTGAACCGCACCGCGAGATCCCGGGTCAGCTCCACATGCTGCGTCTGGTCATCACCGACCGGCACCTCATCCGTGCGGTAGGCCAGGATGTCCGCGGCCATGAGCACCGGATACGACAGCAGCGAGAACCGCACGCTCTCCCCGGACTCCAGCGCCCGCGCGCTCTTCTCCTTGTACTGGATCATGCGCCGCAGCTCACCGTCGGTGGCCGTGCACTCCAGCAGATACGAGAGCCGCGCGTGCTCGTCCACATGGCTCTGTACGAACACGGTGCACAGGGCGGGATCCAGCCCGGCCGCCAGCAGGAGCGTGGCGGCCTGCCGGCTGAGTCTGCGCACGCGGGCGGGATCGTGTTCGACGGTCAGAGAGTGTAGATCCACCACGCTGAACAGCGCGTCGGCCCGGTGCTGATCGACCTCGACCCATCTGTGTACGGCCCCGAGGTAGTTGCCCAACGTCAGATGCCCCGTCGGCTTGATCCCGCTGAAGATCCGCGTCATCTCTCTCATCACCCTCCGGATCGGAGCCGCCGCTTTCAGCGGCTGGCTCTCCGAGAGGAGAAACGCGAACGGCCGCCGGGGCGGCGGCCGTTGAGTGCACACGTGTGTGGGTGGCCGCCGTCAGGCGGCCCACCACTGAAGGTTGCACGTGTGCGTTGTCATGGCCACCAGACTAGCGGCCGAACCCTCAAGTTGACATGCCAAACACAGATCCGTAATGTTCTCTGGGCTGTCCGACGTGAGCACCGGCGCAGGTCGGTCCCCGGACAGTCATTCAGCACGACCCACTAGAAGCGAGCGACCACTGGTGTCGCATTGTTTTGCGTGAGCTTTTGCGAATGAGGAATCCGCGTTCGATGGGATGCGGCCCCGATTAGCGTCGGAGCAGTAGATTCCGCTAAAGTCTCACTCGTCGGAACGGCCCAACGGCCGGGATGACAGCACACTCTGACTGGGAATCAGGCCCGAAAGGATCTGGTAGAGTCGGAATCGCTGGAAAGGGAAACGCAAAAGCGGAAATCTGGAAGGCGGCCCCGCTCCGACGGGGAATCGGACACGGAAGAGTCTGATAGAGTCGGAAACGCAAGACCGAAGGGAAAAGCCCGGAGGAAAGCCCGAGAGGGTGAGTACAAAGGAAGCGTCCGTTCCTTGAGAACTCA
>NZ_JBIWLW010000003.1:0-184093 GCF_044766385.1 Streptomyces sp. NPDC102274
GGCACCGCTGGCGCCTACGCCGTCAAGCCCAGGCGCGAGCCAGCCACTACCGCACCCGACGTAACCGACAGTGACACCACCGGCTGTAGTACTAGGTCCTGTCCAGTGCCCGCCCCTGCCGGACGGCCGGGCCACGCCGCTGCCTCGTCGTGGGGCAGGGGCGGGCCCGGCCTTGTCGGTCAGGTGGGGATGGGCTTGGTCTGGGTGCAGTTCTTCCATTCGACCCAGGGCCGGGCGCCGCCGCTCTTGGGGCCGGTGGCGTAGGTGGGGTTGCCAGTGATCGTTTGTCCCTTGGATTCGTGGGTGATCTCGATGCCGAAGAGTTTGAAGCCGAGGGAGACCTGTCCGGCGGAGAGGCCGAAGCCGATACCGAGGGAGGCGTTCCACCAGTCGGTGTTGGCGTTGTAGTCGAGTCTGCTGAGTTTTCCCTTGTCGTGGAGGAGCCGTTCGAGGGGGCTGGCGTCGGAGCCCGGTACTTCGGCGGCGTCGGAGGGGGTGGGCAGCGGGTTGCTGGCAGGGTCGCCGTCTCCGCGCAGCCAGTCCTCGACGGTGGTGCTGTCGGTGTCGTTGTCGAGGACGAGTTCGGCCGACTCGGTGTGTATCTGTGACTTGGTGTTTCCGCCACCGCCGCCGACATCGATGGTGACGGGAAGGGGACCGGCGTTGGCGCCTCCTTCGACCTTGACGCCGGTGCCCTCCCCGGCTTCCTGGCTGGTGGTGATCAGCAGCTTCTCCGGGTGGTGCGGGTCGCCGTTCTTCTCCTCCTCGTCGTAGGCCGCCGCGTCGTAGGTGACGGAGACCTGCTGCATCTTCTCGCCCGTGGCGACCCCCAGCGCGCCGGCCGAGCCCTTGACGGTGAAGGTGTAGATGAAGGTGATCTTCCCGGCGTTGGGTCCGCTGTGGGAACGCATGACCACGACGTCCTCGGTCATCGTGCCGGAGGCCAGCTCGCCGGAGAATTTGCCGCCCTTGCCGCCCGTGAACTTTCCGCCGAAGCTGACGCTGCCGGATGCCTCGGTCGAGGTCTTGGTGATGTCGACGTCCGGCGCCAGCTCCGGTTCGAGATCGGGTTTCTTGGAGGCCGCGTCCTGTTGGCACGCTCCCATCGCCGCCCCGGGGTTGTAGCCGCTCTGGTAGCGGCAACCGTCGTTTGCCTTGAGGTACGCGGCGAACTTCTGTGCGTCCTCAAGGTTGGCCGCCAGGTCCGCCTGGGGATCGCCGCTCTTGTTCCCGTTGAAGAGCCACTGTCCGCCGCTGCCGCTGCCCGCCAGGTACGTTCCGCTGAGCTTGGCGCTGCCGCCCCAGTCCTTCAGACCGGGGATGCCCGCGGAGATGCTCGCCGTGACCCCGCCTCCGGTCTCCGTCACCCGCTCCAGGGTGACGGTGCCGTCGGACCACTGCTGGAGCTTGACCGTCTCCGAGGTGCTGATCTTGATGAAGACCACTTGGATGACGACGGTGTCCTTGGTCTGATCCTGGGACAGCAGACACCTCGCCGGCTCGAACGGGTCGCCGTTGGGAACGAAGGGATCGCCGGGACCGCCCCCGCCGTTGCCTCCGTCTCCGCCGTCGCTCCCGTCTCCGCCGTCGCCCGCGTAGTCGCCGGAGGAGCACGCCTCGGCCCCGCTCAGCGGGTGAAGTATTCGGCACACGGCGCTCTTCAGTCCGGTTGCCTCGTCGGCGGGCACACTCAGACCGACGATCGCCGCGACGACCAGGGACACGACCCCGACCATCGCCGCGTACTCGGCCCCGCCCTGCCCCCGGTCGCTCCGTCCCCGTCCACGCCCGTACCAACTGTGGAACCTGCCGGCGTCCTTCACCTGTTCTCCCAGCTCACGCCGTTGTCGTGACCCCCCGAGCGGGCAGCAGCCTAAGGAGGCGTCAGGGCCCCTACGCAGGCCCACGGGCCCACTCGGGGGCCCAGACGGGGCCCTCCTGGCAGGAGTTCATGTTCCGGTCGACCAATGGCCCCCTCGGGGCTGCCTGGTGTCTTCCGTACCGACAGGCCGGGCCCGCGCGGACGCCGGTTCCCCGATTCGGGCTTGCGGTTTCCGCCGCGTCAACTCCTACGGTCGTCCCTGTGGCCGGAGACACCGGCCCGGCGATGGGAGGCACGCCAATGGCCTGGTCGATCGCGGACGTGGCGCGGATGTCCGGGGCGACGTCCCGGACGCTGAGGCATTACGACGAGATCGGTCTGCTGCCGCCCGCGTGGATCGGAAGCAACGGGCACCGCTACTACGAAGAGGCCGGTCTGCTGCGCTTGCAGCAGATCCTGCTGATGCGGGAACTGGACCTGGGACTGCGCGAGATCCAGGCGGTCCTGGACAGCCAGGCCGACCAGGTGACGGTGTTGCGCGAGCACCGCCGGTGGCTGCTCGGAGAGCGCGACCGGCTGGACACGCTCGTCCGTACGGTCGGGCGGACCATCGCCGAACTGGAGGAAGGCAGGGACAACAACGACATGGCGAAGATCAACAGGCCGGAGAACCTGTTCGAGGGATTCGAGCACTCCACGGCCGAGGCCGAGGCCGAGGCGAAGGCCCAGGACGAGGTGCGCGAGCGATGGCCGAAGGCATGGGAGGAATCCCGGCGGGCCATCGAGACGATGACCGCCGAGGACCAGGAGCGGTGGCAGCGTGAGGTGACGGCACAGATGATCCGTATCGCGGAGTTCATGGTGGCCGGCACACCGGTCGCCGATCCCGCGGTGCAGGCCGAGATGGACGCCCACTACCGGAACATCCGCCGGTTCTGGACCCCGGACGCGGCCGCGTACAGGGGACTGGGCCAGACCTACGTGGACGACCCGCGGATGCGTGCGAACTACGACAAGATCGCCGAAGGGCTGGCGGTCTACCAGCGTGACGCGATGGCCGTCTACGCCGATGCCCGGCTGAGCTGACCGACGGCTCACACTGCCGGGGGGCTGCAGACCCCCGGCGGCGGGGCGGGCGACTCTCCGCCGTACTCCACACACTCGACCCACCGGACAGGCTCCGGGTCCTGCCCCCGCGATCGGACTCCCGCGATCAAACTCCCGCGATCCGACCCACGCCACCGAACCCTCACCGCAGGCCCTCTTGCGTGATCACCGTCGCCCCGCTTTGGTGACTCAGGTCACGTACGGAGACAAGCGGGAGGCGACGACACGTATGGCAGACACCACGGACACCGGCACGAATGAGGCCGTCTCCCGTCCGCGCAAGTCGAGTTGGACGTACATCGGCCCCGGCATCGTTGTCGCGGCGACCGGCGTGGGCGCCGGCGATCTGGTCGCCACACTCATCGCGGGCAGCAAGTTCGGCTACACCCTGATGTGGGCGGCGGTCATCGGCTGCGTCGTCAAGATCTCCCTCGCCGAGGCCGCCGGCCGCTGGCATCTCGCCACCGGCCGCACCCTCTTCGAGGGCTGGCGCAGCCTGGGCCGCTGGACCACCGTGTATTTCGCGGTGTACGTCGTCGTCTGGGGCTTCGTCTACGGCGCCACGGCGATGTCCTCCAGCGCGCTCCCGATCGTCGCGCTCTTCCCGGACGGGCCGGGGCTCAAGACCTGGGCGGTCGTCACGGGGCTGATCGGGCTCGTCTTCGTCTGGTTCAACCAGTACGCCGTCTTCGAACGGGTCATGACGGTCCTGATCGGCGTGATGTTCGTGGTCGTCATGTACGTCGCGATCCGCGTCGCCCCCGACTTCGGCGCGAGCTTCGCGGGCCTGCTCCCGGTCCTGCCCGACGGCTCACTGCTCTACACACTCGGCCTGATCGGCGGGGTGGGCGGCACGATCACCATGGCCGCGTACGGCTACTGGGTCAACGCCAAGGGCTGGACCAACACCGGCTGGATGAAGGTGATGCGCCTCGACAACCGGGTCGCGTACATCACCACCGGCCTCTTCGTCGTCGCCATGCTGATCATCGGCGCCGAGCTGCTGCACTCCTCCCAGATCGCCCTGACCAAGGGCGACCGCGGCCTGATCGACCTCGGCGCGATCCTGGAGGACCGTTTCGGCGCGACCACCGCCAAGCTGTTCCTGGTCGGCTTCTTCGCCACGTCGTTCTCGTCGCTCATCGGTGTCTGGCACGGCGTGAGCCTGATGTTCGCGGACTTCGTGGAGCGGATCCGCAAGGACCGCGTGGCGGTCACGGCGGACGAGTCCGGGAAGACGACGACGGAGGAGGTCGCCTCCGGCGAGCGCGAGCGCTCCGTGCCGTTCCGCGCGTATCTGCTCTGGCTGACCTTCCCGCCGATCTCCCTCCTCTTCCTGGACGAGCCGTTCGGCCTGGTGGTCGTCTACGGCGTGCTGGGCGCGTTCTTCATGCCGTTCCTGGCGCTGACGCTGGTGTGGCTGCTCAACTCGTCGCGCACGCCGAAGGAATGGCGCAACGGCATTCTGAGCAATGTGATGCTGACGGCGGCGGGGCTGCTGTTCATCGTGCTGTGCGTGCAGCAGGTGCGGGACATTCCCTGGTAGGGGCTTTACGGCTCGTCCCGGGCGGCGTTGATGGTGTCGAGCCACTCCTGAGTGGAGAGCGGGTACGGGTGCTCGGGACCGAGGACGCGCCGCCGTGCGGAGAGCACGGCGGCCACCTCGGCCGCCGCGAGATCGTGGTGGCCCTGGCTGCCGTCGCCGAGAGGCGGCAGCCGGTGCAGTACCGCGTGATCGCCCCACGCGCCCGGCTGACCGGCCGTACGACGGGTCGCGGCGGGCCGTACGCCCTGCGGTTGCCGCGGCCGAACCGGCTGCTCTTGCCGCCCGCCGTTCCGGTCCATCCGCGATCTCGACGGTCCTCGCTTGCTTGCCACCTGGGTGGACCGTAGTGAACAGTATCGATGCCACGTGTGTCGCTGCCACGCGGCGGGAACGGGGCGGCACCGACGAGCGTGTTATCCATAGCGCGGGAACGCGACGGGACCACCAGTCCCTTCGCGATGGGGGACGAGCGGGGGAACTGGCATGTCCGGCATGAAGATCGGGCGGCTCGGCGGGGACGACCCGGTGGCGCTGGGACCGTACCGGATCATCGGCAGGCTCGGCTCGGGCGGAATGGGCCGTATTTATCTGGCGCGCGCCGCGGGCCCGCGGCTGGTGGCGGTCAAGACCCTGCTCGCCGAGGGGCCCGTCAGCGACATCGACCGGCGGCGGTTCGCCCGCGAGGTGGCGCTGGCGCAGCGGGTCGACAGCGCCTTCACGGCGAGGGTGCTGGACGCCGACGCCGGGGCGGGCCGCCCGTGGATGGCGATCGAGTACATCGCCGCGCCGTCGCTCGCCGACCTGGTACGGACCGCCGGGCAGCCACCGGCCTCCGCCGTGCGGTGGATCGGGGCGGGGGTGGCGGCCGCGCTGGTCGCCCTGCACGGCGAGGGCATGGTCCACCGTGACATCAAGCCGGCGAACGTGCTGCTCCCGCTGGACGGGCCGCGCGTCATCGACTTCGGAATCTCGCACGCCGGCGACATCACCCGGACCGGCCTGACGCTCGGCACGATCGCGTTCACCTCCCCCGAGCAGGCCAGGGGCGGGCTGTCCACGGCCGCGTCCGATATCTACTCGCTGGGCTCGACGCTCTTCCATCTGGCGGTCGGCCGACCGCCGTACACCGACGACGGTGACTCCCTGCGGCTGCTGGCCCGGGTGTCCCGGGGCGAGCTGGAGCTCAGCGGGCTGCCGCGCGAGCTGAACGGGCTGATCCGCTCCTGCCTGGCGCAGGCCCCGGGCGACCGGCCCCAACCCGCCGACGTGCTCGCGCAGTTCAGGTCGGGCCTCGTCGGACTGCCGGTGTCGGACAGCGGGAGCCGGTGGCTGCCGCCGCGCTGGACGGCGCTAATCGAGGAGTACGAGCGGCAGGGGCTGGCGTTACGGGAGGGCTCCGGTCCGGGGCCGGGCGCCGGCGCGGACCCGGACGCTCCGACCGCCGATCAGCGTACGCGCCCGGTGGTCGGCCCCGGACCGACCAGGCAGTACACCCGCGACCGCGCCGGGGAGTCCGCGGCGGACCGGGCCGCGCGAGAAGCGCGCCGGGCGGAGGAGCGGGCACAGGAGAGGGAACGTGCCGCCCGGGAACGGGAGCGTGCCGCCCGGGAGCACGACCGGGCGGAACGGGAACGGGCCGAGCGCCGGGCCCTGCTGGAGCGGCTCGCCCGCGACATGGCCGAGATGGGGGCCAATCAGGAACTTTCCGCGCGCGAGCGGGCCAAGGCCCGGAGCCGGGCGCGGGCGACACCGGCCGGCAGCGCGACCGCGCGGACCGGGGCAGCAGGGAGGACCGGAACCACCGGAGCGACACGGGCAGCCACCCCCACCCCCGCCAAGGATTCTTCCTCCAGCGGCGGCGGATGGATCCTCGCCCTCCTGGCCGTGGTCGTCCTCTTCATCTGGCAGCCCTGGGTTTCCGACGACACCAACAGCACGTCGGGTACGGGGAGTTCCACCAGCGATTCAACCAACACCGCTATATCCACGCCTAGTTACTCGTACACCTTGCCGTCCAAGCCCACCCCGAGCGATACGGATCTCGCCTTCCGGGCCGTGAAGACCGGAGACTGCGTCAGCTCGCACGACCACGGATACCGCGGCTGGACCGATCCGGCGCCGCGGCGCGTGGACTGCGACGCCGCCGACGCCTACAACCGCGTGGCGACCGCCGTCTCGTACAGCGACGAGGAGTGCGACGCGGACGCCGACGAGGAGACCTGGACCAACGTGGGCGAGGACGATGTGGTCACCACGCTCTGCCTCACCCGCAGATACGCAGCCGGCCAGTGCTTCATCGCCGAGGCCGACGGCGACGGCATAGGCCCCGCCAGCCTCCACACCGTATGGGGCTGTGGCGCCGACACGGTGCCCGCGGGTTACCGGTACGTCATGCAGATCACCCGCTACGAGCGGAAGCGGGCGGACGGCAGCGCGCCGGACTGCCGCGAGTACGCGGGCGATCGCACCCGCTACGCCTGGTGGACGGTGGACGGCGAGGCGAACGTCATCTGCGCGAAAGCCGTCTGAAGCGGCCCGCCGGACGTGCTCGTCCAGGCCCTGTCCGGTTGATCTTCGCGAGCCCGGGACGCCGCAATGACATCAGCCGTTGCCGCGGCGGGCCGCACCTTCCGCCGCGTTGTCGGAGTCGCCCACGTACGGCCGGGCCCTCCACGACGCCGTGTACGGAACGACTCCCACGCCTGCGTACCGGCGGCCGATGCCGCGCCCTCCACGACCGCTGTCCCACCGGCCGCCGCTGCCGCCGTCAGTGCCTCCGCCAACATGAGTTCCCCGAATCCCCGAATCCCCGTATGTCCGAATCCCCTTGAATCCGAGGGTCCTTCATACCGCAATCGCTCCGGGCCCGGACACACGGCAGCGCCGTCGGGTGGGGTTCGACGGCGCTGCCGGCCCTGTGGGGGGCTCGGGGTGGTGGTGCGGACTACGGTGTGACGGACTACGGGAGGCCGTGGACGTGCGGTCCGACGGCGTTGGACCAGGCGTTGCCCGCCGTCGCGTCCCAGTTGGTGGACCAGGTCATGGCCCCACGGATACCGGGGTAGGTCCTGGACGGCTTGAACGAACCGCAGTTCGTGCCCCTGGCCAGGCAGTCCAGCGCGTTGTTCACGATGGACGGCGCCACGTAACCACTGCCCGCGCCGCGCGTCGAGGCGGGGACGCCGAGGCCGACCTGTGAGGCGTCGAGGCCGCCTTCGAGCTGGATGCAGGCGAGGGCGGTGAGGAAGTCGACGGAGCCCTGGGCGTAGACCTTGCCGTCGCAGCCGAGCATGGTGCCGCTGTTGTAGTACTGCATGTTGACGACCGTGAGGATGTCCTTCACGGTCAGCGCGGTCTTGAAGTACTCACCGGCCGTCGACTGCATGTCGATGGTCTGCGGCGCCATCGTCAGCACCATGCCCGCGCCCGCCTTCGCGGACAGCTGGCGCAGAGCCTTGGACATGTAGGTGGAGTTGAGGCCGTTCTCCAGGTCGATGTCGACGCCGTTGAAGCCGTATTCCTGCATCAGGGCGTAGGCGCTGTTGGCGAAGGCGGTGGCGGAGGCGTCGCTGTTGACGGAGATGGTGCCCTTCTCGCCGCCGACCGAGATGATCACCGACTTGCCCGCGGCCTTCTTCGCGGCGATGTCCGCCTTGAAGTCGGCGACCGAGGTGTAGCCGACGGCCGGGTCGAGATTGAAGGTGATCTGACCGGGCGTGGTCGTCGCGTCGGCGAACGAGACGGCGATGATGTCGTACTGCGACGGCACGTCACGGAGCTTCTGGACGGTGGCGCCGTTGTTGAAGTTCTGCCAGTAGCCGGTCACCGCGTGCTTCGGTACGGCCGGGTTGCCCGGGTTGCCGCCGCCGCTCTGGGCGGTCCTGCCGGTCACGGTCGCGGACTTCGCGGACTCGCCGGCCGCGTTGGTGGCGGTCACCTGGAAGTCGTACGAGGTGTTCGCGGCCAGCCCCGTCACGGTCGAGGACGTACCGCTCGCCGACTGGACCTTCGTACCCGCCCGGTAGACGTTGTAGCCGGTCGCACCGGACACGGCGGACCAGTTGAGGGTCACGGACGACGAGGTCACCGAACCGACCGCCAGTCCGGAGGGCGCGCCGGGCACCTGGGGCTCGGGGTCGCCGCCCCCGCCGCCGTCGGGGCCGAATACGGACACGTCGTCCGCGTAGTAGGCGCTCTGGCCGTACCAGCCGTGCGTGTAGACGGTCACGGACCTGGTCGAGGCGCCGGTCCTGAAGGTGGTGGTCAGCTGCTTCCAGCCGGAGCTGTCCGGTGTCCAGGCCGACACATCGGTGGTGCCGGTCCCCTCGGCCCCGAGGTACGCGTACCCGCCCTGGACCCAGGCGCTCAGCGTGTACGTCGAGTTGGGCTGTACGGCGACCGACTGGACGCACTTGGCGTTGTCCTGGCCGCCCGGGGTGGCCCGGAGCGCGGCGGCGCCTCCGTGCACGGGAGATCCGACGGTGGCCCCACTGCCCGCGGAGCAGGTCCAGTTGGTGAGCCCGGACTCGAAGCCCGCGTTCCTGGCCACATTGACGTCGGCGGCCTGCGCGGTGCCGGTGAGCCCGGTCAGGCTCAGCGCGCCGGCGGCCAGTACGGCCACCGTCCCGCCGATCCAGGTTCTGATACGTCCTCTGCCGCCTGGTGCACGTTCCACTTGCTGCCTCCGGCTGGGGTTCGGGGATGGAGGTACATGAGAGGGGGAACGGTGGCCACCGTCGGGCGTAAAACTGGTCCAGACCAATCAAGTTGTCAAGACCTGTGGCAACAGGTCGTATGCGAAGGGGCGGAAGCGGAGGTGGGACCGGCGGCCGGCGGTGTCGCGACGGGGCCCTCCGGACTCAGTCCTCCTGGAGCCGTTCCAC
This sequence comes from Streptomyces sp. NPDC102274, assembly GCF_044766385.1. Lineage (NCBI taxonomy): Bacteria > Bacillati > Actinomycetota > Actinomycetes > Kitasatosporales > Streptomycetaceae > Streptomyces > Streptomyces sp. NPDC102274. The sequence goes on from NZ_JBIWLW010000003.1 coordinate 9,359, forward strand.
CGCGTAACCGGTCACGCACCCGACCACGAGCACCGCGTTCGACATCAGCAGCCCCTCGGCCGCCAGGTCCTGCCACTGGAGCGACATGTTCAGGGCCTGCGCGGCCACCGGTACGGTGAGGACCGCCGCCAGGTGCTGCACCGTGGCGTCACGGTACGGATCCCGGTGGACGCGTCCCGCCGCCCACGCGGCGACGGCGATGCAGATGGCGTTCGGCAGATGGATCAGCAGCAGTCGGCCGGTGAACGTCTCCAGCTTCTCCTCCGTGGCCAGGTGGTCGTAGACCAGCGTGGCCTGGAGATACTCCGTGATGAGCAGCATGACGATGCCGGCCGCCCAGGCGCGCATCAGCGCGAAGACCGGCGCTCCGCCTCCGTGGTCCCGGCGCGCGGACGCCCCCGGGTAGTCGTACCGCGTCATCGCCTCTCGCCTCCGAACGGATGGCTGAACAGATCGCCGTGCATCAAATCCCCGTGCTTCAGATCGTTTCGCTGTTGATTCGTTTCCCGGGCCCGGGAGCCGCGGTGCCCCCGGACCGGCTCGGCCCGGCTCAGATCGCCGTGAACACCAGCACCGCCGCGAAGCAGGCCGCCGCCAGCCCGCACCCCGTCACCAGCAGTGCGTACTGCGCCACCGGCGACCAGTTGCCGCGCCCCGCGACCGTCGCGGAGCGCTCGGGGGCCGCCGGGTCGTACGCCACCGTGACCCGCGACCCCACCCGCACCGCGTCCGTCGCCAGATCCTCGAACTCGACGCTCCGCCCGTCCGGGGTGCGGAAGGAGAAGACGTACCGGCGCGCGTCCGAGCGGTTGTACGGTTCGCTCTCGATCCGTACGCAGACACCGGGCGCCCGGCCGCCCGCCCCGAGCGCGCGTGTCACCGCCGCCAGCCGCCGGCCGTAGTGGGCCGCCAGCCAGCCGAACAGCAGGGTCATGCCCCCGAAGAAGACGTAGTCACCGCCCGGGATGTCCATGGCGGCCGCCTACTTGAGCGTGATCGAGTCGATGATCTTCGTCAGATCGCCGTCGCCGAGTCTTCCCTCGGCCGCGTCGACCCGTACCGCGTACGACTTCTTCGCGGAGTCGAGACCGGCGACGATCACGCCCTTGATCCGGGAGCCCTTCTCGGTGAACTCGAAGTCGATGCGCCGGGCCTCCGTCCTGCCCTCGGCTCCCGCCACCTCGATCTTCTCCTGCTTGCCCAGCGTCGAGCCGAGGGCGATGCCCGCCTCGGCGCCGATCGCCGCCTCCTCCACCGAGTCGGCGTTGGTGAAGTCCAGCTGGACGGTGATCATCCCGACGTCCTTGCCGCCGTCCGCGAGCGTCGCCGCCGCCGCGTTGTACTCGCTCCGCTCACCGGCGCTCTGCGCGATGAAGGCGGGCGGGTGGGCGACCGTGACCGAGGAGGTCTTCAGCGTGCCCCAGCCCTCGGGCACCACGCCGGCCGTCGTGTCCGTACCGCACCCGGCCACCAGCGCGACGACGGCGGCGCAGGCGGCGGCAGCGGCCGGCCACCGGGGTGTCCGCCGGCCGCTCGCGCCGCTCGCGCCGCTCGCGCTGTCCGGCCTGGTCGGGGTGGTCGGGGTGGTTATGGCGGGTGTCCTCATGGCGGGTGTGCTCCTGTCGCCGGCCGGGTCAGTTCGCACAGTAGCTGTACGGGAGATAGGTGCGGCTGTCCCCATGGGGTGCCCCCAGGAACCGCGCCTGGTCGAGGGTCTCCTCCTTGTTCTCGGTGGAGACCGAGAAGCCGAGGCTGAGCCCCAGGTTCAGTTCGAAGCCGTACTCCGCGGCCTCTGTCCTTCCGGTGTAGTTCGTCCGGCTGGAGAGACCCTCGTCGAAGAGCAGCTGCCCGAACGGGTCGTCCGCGCCGGGGCGCTTCGTCGGGGCGTGGTCGTCGAACATGTAGGTGAAGGGAGCGGCGTTGTCGCCGTGTCCGTCCAGCCACTCCTGCGCGATCCGGCGCTGCTTGTCGCCGTCGGAGCCGGGCGGGATGACCACGGAGTTGGTGACGACCTCGATAGCGGTGGACCCGTCGGTGCCCTTCGCCCCGCCGCTGCCGCCGCGCTTGTCGTCGCCGCTCTTGCCGTTGTCGCCGCCGACCTTCGCGCCGTCCTTCGTGGCGCCCTTCTCGACCGTGCGGGTCATGTCGATGCGCAGCAGCTCGCCGGTCTTCTTGTCGTGCGTGACGGTGATCGTGCCGGTCTGTGTGGTGGACGCGGAGGATTCCCCGCTGAGGGGCCCGGCCTCGTACCCGACCTTGCCGCCGTACTCGATGGCCGCGCTGTATGTGTACGCCTTGGTGCCCTTGAAGTTGTTGTCGGTCCAGGTCACCTCGGGCGAGAACTTGAAGTTGCCGCCGAGAGTGGCGCTCAGCTTCTTCTCGTCACCCGCCGACAGCTTGAGCCCGCCCGCCGCGCTGGCCTCCAGGCCGACCTTGCCGTAGCTGATGTGGCGGTTGCCGAGCTTCTCCTCGATCCGGTCGCGCAGCTCCTCCTCCTTGGCCATCGGGCCCTTGCCGAAGAGGTAGAGGATGCTGTTGCCGAGGCCACCGCCGCGCGCGTTGGTGTTGCGGTTGGCCAGCTCGTACGTCTTGAGCTCCTCGATGTCGTCACGGAACGACTTGGCCTGCTCCTCGCTGTCGAAGACCCAGGTGTCGCCGTTGGTGACCTTGATCCCGGCGCCCAGCTCGACCTTGTCCGCGCCGAACTTGCCTATCTTCGCGCCCGGTTTCCAGTCCTTCTTGGCGGCGACGGAGGCGGCGTCGGTGAACGTCATCATGACCTGCTGGTCGTTCGCGTCAACCTTGCCGTCCTTGTTGAGGTCCTTGTTGGACTGGAACGTCGTCTGCTGGAAGCCGTACTCCTCGCCCCACTCGATGAAGAGGACCTTCGCCTTGGCGCCCGCCTTGTCGGTGACCGAGGAGATCTGGCAGAGCGGCGGCTCGTAGTCGGCGTCGGTCCTGGGCGTGGCCCGGTCCCGCTCACCGCCGCCGCCCGCGTCGCAGGGGCCGCTGAAGGTGACCAGACAGCGCAGGCCGTCCGCGAGGGTCTGGTCGACTCCCGTACCGACCAGCGCCCCGACGACCGCCGCCACGACCACGATCACGCCCGCGTACTCGGTGGCCGTGGCCCCTCGGTCACGTGCGCCGCCAAGCGGCTTCCGTCGTCCCGTCCGGTGTCTCATCCGGTCTCTCATCCGGCCCGTCCCCCTCCGTGACCGAGTGCTTTCGCACACGGAATCGGAATGGGAGCGTACGGGCGCGAGCACTGACCGTTCGTGGGCCCGTGGGCCCAACTCAGGCCCAAACTGGAGCGATTGGATGCAGAATTCGACCAAATGGAATACTAATTGAAACGGCAGTGAACAGTTGACTGCTTCGTCCGCTTTGCCGGAGGTGGCCAACCGTATCCCTGGCATCGTCATCTGATAGGTGTTCTCTGCGCAGTACGAGGTGGATAAAGTGCTGCAGCAGAAGCACCCAGCAGGAGAGAACTGCGGCCGTCGGGACTCCGGCGGCCGGAGCCGAACGGGGAACCAGCGTGCCCACCGCGATTGCTGTCACCAGCCCTGATCTGGTGCTACCACCGACGGACCAGCAGACGCCGACCGCGGCACTGCTCCAGTCGCCCGACGCCCAGCCACTGGACGCCGCGCTCGCCGACACGCAGGTTCTCGTCGAGCAGCACGGATACGTCGTGGCGCTCTACCCCGCGTCGATCACGCCGGAGCACGAGCGACGCCTGCATACCGTCCGGTCGGTCCTGGAGACGGACCGGATCGCGCTCCTCAAGCTCGATCTGCCGCCGCTCGGCGTGGCCGTACTCGTGCGCCAGCTGCGGCAATTGTCGATTTGTGACTTCAGCGCCGGAGTCGTCGCTTCCGCGGCCCGGCTGCTCTCGCACTACATCTACGCCGGGGCGCTGCTGAACTCCGTGACCAGGCTCGACCGGGTGCCCGTGAGTCTCAAGACCCATGCGAAGTCCTGGATGCCCGGCTCCCAGTTCGGGGTGCTCGCCAACCCGTCGCCCCAACTGATCAAGATCGGCGGGTCCGGTAAACTCGCCGGCCCCGACTTCGGGACCCAACTGATCGTCGCGAAAGGGCAGTTGCAATCCGACTGGGTGACCAAGACCCTCGCGCCCGCGTGGCGCGTCCAGGGAATCCAGGAGAGCGCACTCCCGGCGGATTCACCGCGCTGGTGGGGAACTTCCAAGATGGTCGAGTTCGCCGCTTTTCTGCCGGATATCTCTGTCCTCTATCAGCTGGTCTCCTCCGTACGAAGAGAGGTGTGTTCCTGGTGCGGCATCGAACTCATAGGTGACCGCTGCGGATTCTGTTCGGCTCCGCTGACGGCGCCCGAGAACCAAATGGGCGCCGCCGGTGTCCTGAACCACGGAACATCCACCTAGGTGGAAGCGCCGCGCGCGTCGCCGCGTGCGGCCGGAAGCGCTCACTTCGCGCAACTCCGGCCCCAGGACCCCGTTTCCTCCCCCGACTCCCGGTACCCCCATCCGCACGTCAGACTCCCCAACTCCGGCTTCACGCACCGATTTCACACTTCGCCCTCACACTCCGCCCTCACACTCACGTCACGAACGAGGTTGTACCGCTCATGAATTCACGGCAACGCCGCGGCGTCATACTCCTTCTTCTCTCGGTCCTCTGCGCCTTCGCCGCGTTCGCCGGTGTCCTCTCCGTGATCAGCGACGTGAATTCGAAGGTCGGACCGGAGGTGTCCGCGTACCGGCTGAAGGCGGATGTCGCGCCGTACACCGCGCTCAGCGAGGGGCAGTTCGAGAAGATCAGCATGCCGAAGCGCTGGCTCTCCGAGAACGCGGTGACCGATCTGGCCGTCGTCAACGGAAAGATCGCCGTCACCCAGCTCAAGCAGGGCTCGCTGCTCCAGGACGACATGATCGTCCAGCGGCCCGCGCTCGCCAATGACGAGCAGGAGATCGCCATCATGATCGACGCGTCGACCGGTGTCGCCGGGAAGATCCTCCCCGGCGACCTGGTCAACATCTTCGCGACCTTCGCCGCCGACAACCAGGACTCCCAGTCCCAGTCGCGGATCATCGTCTCCAACGCCAAGGTCCTCGACGTCGGCAAGCTCACCGCACTGCAGCCCGACGAGAGCAACAACAACCGCAGCGCGGCCACCAAAGCGGTGCCGATCACCTTCGCGCTGAAGACCAAGGACGCCCAGCGCGTCGCGTACGCCGAGTCCTTCGCGAAGCATGTACGCCTCGCGCTCCTCGCCGACGGCAGCCCCACCACGCTGCGCCCGGGGGAGAACACCTACACCCTCGAAGGGGACAAGTGAGGGACGTATGAGCACCAGAATCCTGCCGGTCGTCGGGGACGCCGATGCCGCCCGGTCCATCACGACGCTGCTCAGCCAGCTCCCCGACGCCGAGCCCGCCGCACCCGTCGGTGACTCCACCTCCCTGATCGACACCCTGGCCAGGCTGGCCGCCGAGTCGATCGACGAGCTGCCGGAAGTGGTCCTGGTCCATGAGCGGATCGGTCCCGTACCGGCACTCGAACTGATCCGGGAAGTGGCCCTCCGCTTCCCGGCCGTCGGGGTCATCCTCGTCAGCACGGACGCCAGCCCCGGCCTCTTCGCGGCCGCGATGGACTCCGGCGCCCGCGGTCTGGTCGGACTGCCGCTCTCGTACGAGGAACTCGCCCAGCGCGTACAGGCGGCGGCGGCCTGGTCGGTGGGCGTACGACGCCATCTCGGCCAGGGCGCCGACGTGTTCACCGGCCCCGGCGGTACGGTCGTCACCGTCAGCGGCGCGAAGGGCGGCGTCGGTACGACCATGGTCGCCGTCCAACTGGCCCTGGCGGCCCGCGCGTCCGGCATGAACACCGCACTCGCGGACCTCGACCTCCAGGCCGGCGACATCGCCTCGTACCTCGATGTGCAGTTCCGGCGGTCGATCGTGGACCTCGCCTCCATCCAGGACATATCCCCCCGGGTGCTCCAGGACGCGGTCTACATCCACCCGAGCGGGATAGGGATGCTGCTGGCGCCGGGGGAGGGGGAGCGCGGCGAGGAGGTCAACGAACGGTCCGTACGGCAGATCGTCAGCGCGCTGCGCAACCGCTACGAGGTCGTCGTCGTCGACTGCGGCACCCAGATGAACAGCGCGAACGCCGCGGCCATCGAGATGGCCGACACCTCCTTGTTGCTGACGACCCCCGATGTGGTGTCGGTCCGAGCGGCCAAGCGCATGGTGCGGCTGTGGGACCGGCTCCAGATCCGCAAGGCGGAGGAGACCATGATCGTAGTCAACCGCCACATGCGCAACACCGAGATCCAGCCGCCGCTGATCGAACGGATCACCAGCACCCGCGTCGCACGGGTGACGATCCCGGCCAACTTCAAGGAACTGCAGGCCGCCGTCGACGCGGGCCGGATGCAGGACCTGGAGTCCAAGTCCACGGTGAAGCAGGCGATGTGGGGGCTGGCCGGGGAGCTGGGACTGGTGAAAACGCCGGAAGGCGGGGAGAAGAACAGCAAGTTCAAGTGAGTCCGCGGATCGGTCGATGTCCCGCGCGGACGATCGAGCCGGCACGACTGATGAGGCCAGCCCACCAGCCGGAGGGGGAGCGTTGAAGCATGAGTGTCCCAAGTACAGACGTACGACGATACGAAGAGGTCCGGGCCACGCGGCCGGGTGACAGCCACTCGCGCGCTGAGCGGCGGCTCCCGGAGGACCGGCCGCGCGGTGCGTGGCGGCGTGACGACCGGGGTCAGCTCGCCGTCGAGTTCGTCGGCATGGTTCCCATCATCCTGGCCACGGTGATCCTGCTCTGGCAGGCCGCCCTGGTCGGCTACACCTTCTCGCTCGCGGGCAACGCGGCGGACGAGGCGGTGCGGGCGGGCACGGTCGCCGAGACGGAGTCGCGCACGGACGCTTGCAAGCGGGTCGGGGCCGAGGACCTTCCCAAGGCGTGGAGCGCGAACGCCCGGATCGACTGTCAGTACGACCCCGAAGCAGACTTGGTGAAGGCCCAGGTGGATCTCGAAGTGCCGGTGCTCTTCCCCGGCTTCAACATCCCGGTCACGGTCCCGGGCCGGGCCTCCGCCATAAGGGAGAGCTGACCCATGGTGAAGCGCACAGCACGCGACGCGCGCGAACGCGGACAGATCGCCCTCGAATACGTCGGCGTCATCACCCTGCTGCTCTTCATCGCCCTCGCCGCGATCCAGCTCGGGCTGGCCGGGTACGCCGTACAGCAGGCGAGCACGGCGGCGCGGGCCGCGGCCCGCGCCGAGACGTACGAGGATGCCAGCATGTCGTCCGAAACGGCCGGCGAGGCCGCGACGAGCGACTGGCTGACGGTCGACATCGACGAACCGGTCATAAGCGGCGACGAGGTGACGTTGACCGCGCACGTCAAGATCCCGGCCCTCCTGCCCAAGGTCTTCGATCTCGGCGAGGCCAAGAGGAGCGCCACCATGCCCCTCGACTGACCCGGCCGTCCGGCCGACCGCACGCCGGTCGCGGACGTACCACCACACCGACGCATCACCGCACCACCCGAGCACACCAGCAGAACCTGGGAGTTGAGGACATGAGCCTGCGGGCGCGCATCAACAGCCCCGAGCCGACGAACGGGCAGAGCGAGGAGAGTCTCCTCGTCGGGGTCTACCGCGCCAAGCTCCTGGAGGAGATCGACCTCGCCGAGATGTCCGCGCTCGCCGCGGCCGAGCGCCGGGCCCGCCTTGAGCGGGTCCTGAGCCACATCATCAGCAGGGAAGGCCCGGTCCTCTCGACCATCGAGCGGTCCCAGCTCATCCGCCGGGTCGTCGACGAGGCCCTCGGTCTCGGCATCCTGGAGCCTCTGCTCGAAGACGCCTCCATCAGCGAGATCATGGTGAACGGCGCGGACCAGGTCTTCGTCGAGCGCGGCGGCCGGCTGGAACAGCTGCCGATGCGGTTCACCTCCAACGAACAGCTGATGCAGACCATCGAGCGCATCGTCTCCACGGTCAACCGCCGTGTGGACGAGGCGAATCCGATGGTCGACGCCCGACTGCCGTCCGGCGAGCGTGTGAACGTGATCATTCCGCCGCTCTCGCTGACCGGGCCGATCCTCACCATCCGGCGCTTCCCGAGGGCCTTCACCCTCCAGGAGATGATCGGCCTCGGTTCGCTCGACGAGCAGATGATGATCCTGCTGTCGGGTCTGGTGCGCGCGAAGTTCAATGTGATCGTCTCCGGCGCCACCGGCACAGGCAAGACGACGCTGCTCAACGCCCTCTCCGGACTCATCCCCGACGGCGAGCGCATCGTCACCATCGAGGACTCCGCCGAGCTCCAGCTCCAGCAGTCCCATGTGATCACGCTGGAGAGCCGCCCCTCGAACGTGGAGGGCAAGGGCCAGGTCACCATCCGCGACCTCGTCCGCAACTCCCTGCGTATGCGCCCCGACCGCATCATCGTCGGTGAGGTCCGCGGCGGCGAGACGCTCGACATGCTCCAGGCGATGTCCACCGGTCACGACGGCTCGCTCGCCACCGTCCACGCCAACAGCGCCGAGGACGCGCTGATGCGACTCCAGACCCTGGCCTCCATGTCGGAGGTCGAGATCCCGTTCGTGGCGATCAAGGACCAGATCAACAGCGCCGTCGATGTCATCGTGCAGCTCACCCGGCACGCCGACGGCTCCCGCCGGGTGACCGAGATCGCCATCGTGGACTCGCACGGCCGCGAGGAGTACCGGATCGTCTCCGTCTGCCGCTACATCGCCCAGCCCATGTCCTCGGACGGGCGGGTGCACGGGAAGTTCGAGTACTACCCGCTGCCGCGCCGGATCGCCGATCGGCTCTACCTCAGGGGCGAACCCGTCCCTCCGGCCTTCGGGGTCGCCGTCGCGGAGGAGGAGCTGGCCGTGCGCAAATCGGCGGCCTGAACCGGTCCGACGTCGCCCCGCAGCGACACCGTCCCCTCCCTCCCCTCCCTCCCCACCGTTCCCTCTCCACTCTCCACCTCGTCCACCGAGAAGGTCCCGCACGACATGGATAATCTTCCGCTCCTGACGATCGGCGTCACGCTGCTCACCTGTGTGCTCGCCGTTATCGGCGTGCACGTCTACTCGTCGGGCAAGGCCCAGCGGCAGGTACTCGTCGCGCGCATGTCCCAGACGGGACAGATCAACACGGCCTCCGGCCGCCGCCGGCGCTTCGTCGGCATCGACCAGTGGCTCCGTACGACGAAGCTGGGCAGGCGCATCGAGCGCAAGATCGCGGTGACGGGCCTCGATCTGACACCCGGCGAGTACTTCGTGTACGTCGTGGCCGGGCTGCTCGCGCTGTACTTCACCATCGGCGCGATCTTCGCCCAGTTCTTCGGCATCCTCGCGGCGCTGATCGGCGTCTGGGGCGGAAACGCCTTCCTCAACTGGCAGCGCACCAAGCGCACGGAGGCCTTCATCAACCAGCTGCCCGAGCTGACCCGCGTGCTCGCCAACGCGACCCAGGCCGGACTGGCGCTGCGTACCGCCCTGGCGATGGCGGCGGAGGAACTCGACGACCCCGCGGGCGAGGAACTGCGCAAGGTCGCCGACCAACTCTCCGTCGGCCACTCCATGGACGACGCGCTCGGCGAGCTGGCCGACCGGCTGCCCTCGCGCGAGCTGGTCGTCCTCGTCACCACGCTGGTGCTCTCCAGCCGGGCCGGTGGCCAGGTGGTGAGTTCGCTGCGCAACCTGACGGAGACGCTGGACGAGCGCAAGGAAACCCGCCGAGAGGTCAAGACCATGCTCTCGCAGATCAAGGTCACCGCCGTGGCGGTGCCGATGCTCGGACTCGGCTTCCTGCTGGTGATCAACGCCATGTCCGCCGGAGCGCTGGACAAGATGACGGGATCGGTGCTCGGCCAGGCCGGGGTCGTGGTGTCCTTCGCGATGTACGGCGTGGGCTTCTTCCTGATCCAGCGCATGTCCCGAGTCCAGGTCTGAGTCCGGGTCCGAGGAAGGAGGAGAGAGAACATGATGGGTCTGCTGCTCGCCGTCGTTGTCGGACTGTCCGTCTACGGGGTCTTCCAGGGCGTCCGTATCTATCGCGCCGACGCCAAACTGCCCGGCGACCTCGCCGTCGCGCTGGAGGTCGGCGCCACCCGCACCACCGCCGTCGGCTCCGGCATCGACCGGCTCGGAATGCGCTACGCCCCGTCCGTGCTCCGCATGATGGGGCCCAAGCGCGTCGACGCGCTGCGCCGCCGCCTCGACATGGCGGGCAACCCCGGCGGTATAACGGTGGACCGCTTCGCCGCCCGGCGCGCTGTCTACGGCTTCCTCGGCGCGTTCGCCGCGCTGGCGCTCGTCCTGCGGGGACAGCCGATCATCGCGATAGTGGCCCTGGCGTACGGCCTGGTGTGGCCGGACGTCATCATCCGCTCGCACATCGCCCGCAGGAAGGACGACATCGAGCGCACCCTGCCCGACTTCCTCGACGTCCTCGCCGTCGTCGTCTCCGCCGGTCTCGGCTTCCGGCAGGCGCTGGAGCGCGTCGCCGAGAAGTACAAGGGCCCCTGGTCCGACGAACTCCGTATCACGCTGCGGCAGATGGACATGGGTGTCAGCCGGCGCGAGGCGTTCGACCAGCTCCGCAAGCGCAACGCCTCCGAGCAGGTGTCGATGTTCGTCACCGCGCTCCAGCAGGGCGAGGAGCTGGGTGCCCCGATCGTGGACACCCTGATTCAGATCGCCAACGACATGCGCCGCACCGACGCGCAGAACGCGCGGCGCCGGGCCGCCCAGGCGATACCGAAGACGACGCTCGTCGTCACGATGGTCATGCTCCCGGCCACCATGGTGCTGATCGTCCTCAGCTTCTACTACGGCTCCGGGGTCAACTTCGGGGACATTCTCGGCCAGTGACCCCACGACGGCGACCCCGGCACCGGCGACTTCAGCACCGGCGACCAATAACGCGTGAGCCCGATCCCCAGAACGGGAGGTGACCCCCATCATGGCCCAGAAGACCCTCATTCTCACGGGCGGCAACAGCAGTGAGGTGCCGCGTTCGGCCACCGCCGACCCGAAGCACGTGCCGGCGCTGCCGATCCAGGTGAACGCCCTCCAGGCGCTGTGCCGGCAGGTCTTCGGTTTCCGGCTCGCGATGATCGCGCTCGCCGCGCCCTTCGCCCTCAGGAGTACGGCATCGGGGCTGGCGACCTGGCTCGTCGGCTCGGCCGTGCTGGTCACCTTCATGGTCTCGTACGTCCTGCTGCGTGACTGGGAGCGCTTCGGCCCCTTTCTGCTGCGCCACCCCGCACTGCTTGCCGCCGACATGCTTTTCGGCGCCCTGCTGCTGGCCACGGCGTCCCCGGACTCGACCTTGGCGTATGTCACCATCTGCACCCCGCTGCTCGCCGGGCTGGTGTACGGCTGGCGCGGCGCCGCGCTCTTCGCCGTACTCCAGTCACTGATCGTCGCCGGGGCGTACGCCGTCAACAACGAGGCGGAGGCGGGCTTCAACGCGCTGCTGCTGCCGGGGCTGTGCGTCATGGCGGGCGCGATCGGCAGCACCCTGCGCAATCTGATGCTCGGCTTCGGCACCGCGAGCCAGGCGCTGACCGAGGCCCGCGCCCGGCTCGCGGTCAGCGGCGCGGTCGAGGAGGAACGCGCCAGGCTCGCCCGTGAGATGCACGACTCGGTGGCCAAGACCCTGCACGGCCTGGCCATGGCGGCGGACGGTCTGGCGAACTCGGCGGACCGGATGGAACCGCGCACCGTCAAGCACCAGGCAGAACTGGTGGCACGCTCGGCGCGCCGCGCCGCCGCCGAATCACGGGAGCTGCTGTCGGACCTGCGACGGGAGTCCGGGCTGGACGGGGGCGTCGACGTCCTGGGCGAACTCCTCTCCCGTACCGAGGACTTCGGCCGCCGCCACGGCATCACCGCCACCTTCCGGCGGCTCGGTGACGCGACCGTACCGCCGATCCCGCACGCCGTGGCCCGGCACGCGCTGATCATCGCCACCGAGGCGATGGAGAACGCGCAGCGCCACGCGAAGGCCGAATTCGTCACCGTCTCGGCCGGTGTGGCCGGGGATGTACTGCGGATCAGCGTCTACGACGACGGCCAGGGCCTGCCGCCCGGCACCACCCTCAACGACCTGCGACGGGCAGGGCACTTCGGACTGGTCGGGATGGTCGAGCGGGCCGCCTCCATCGGGGCGCGTATCCGCATCGGCAGGGGCCGGGCCGCGAAGGGTACGGAGGTACGGCTGGAACTGCCGCTCAACGCCCTGCGACCTACAGGAGGGGGACAGCAGCCACAGAGCCCCGTCCCTCAGCTGAACTGAACCGATCCGAGCCGACAACCGACCAGGACGACCCACCAACCCATCTGTTCTTCCCCACACTTGAGAGGAGGCCGCAGCCATGCCGGACGACATCTCCAGCACTTCCGGGCAGCACTGGACCCAGCAGGCCCATGCCTCGCAGCACACGTCCTCGCACGCCACACCGCTCAGCTCGGAACAGACCGCCGGAGTCCCCACATCCGCACCGCGGGCGGCATCCGGAGAGCTCCCCGACTTCCCCCGTACGATGCCGGCCGCGCCGCCCCTGCGCGTCGTGGTCGCCGACGACAACCCCGTGGTACGGGCGGGCCTCACCGTCCTGCTCTCCGGGCGCGACGACATCGAGGTCGTCGCGGAGGCCCAGGACGGCCGCCAGGCGTACGAACAGGCCGTACAGCACCGGCCGGACGTGATCCTGCTGGATGTGCGTATGCCGGGGGTGGACGGGATCTCCGCCCTGCCCCATCTCGTGCGGCTGGCCCCGGTCCTGATGATGACGTACAGCCGTGAGAGCGAGATCGTCCACGAGGCCCTGCGACTGGGCGCGGGCGGCTATCTCGTCCACGGCGAGTTCACGGCCGACCAACTGGTCGAAGCGGTACGGGACATCAAGCAGGGCAGGGCCCACTTCACCTACTCCGCGTCCAGCGCGCTGCTGGCGACGGTACGGGGCGGCGCCGGCGGACGACCGGAGAGCGGGCAGCTGCCGGAGGGCCTGGGTACGGCGTTCACCGGCCCCGGTTATTTGCCGAGCGTTTCCGAGCAAACGTCTACGTCTGCACATGCAATGCCCCCGGGTCATCCGCCGTACCTTCCGCCAACCAATGTCCAGGCGGGCGTGGTTGATCCGGAGTTGAACACACAACAATTTGCTCAAGACCCTTCGCTTTCGCAAGCGAATGTGGGACATTCTCTTCAGGGGCGGCAATCGTCCGGGGCCTCGGCGGCCCTGTACTCCGAACTGAGCCAGCGGGAGGTGGAGATCATGGACCTGATCGGGTCGGGAATGACCAATCAGCAGATCGCCGCGGCCTGCTTCATCAGCCAGAAAACCGTCAAGAACCACATCAATCGCATCTTCGCCAAGCTCAACGCGGGCAGCCGCGGGGAGGCCATCGCTCTGTGGCACGGCATGACGCACGGGGGGTCGGCGAGCCATGGCTGAACGCGCGCGAGACGACCGGGCGTCCGGGACGGCGGGCTACGGCGTGCCGGGCTCCGAGGCGCTGTGCCCCGAGGCGCTGGGCTCTGAGGCACTGGGCTCCGAGGTACCGGGCTCTGAGGCACTGGGCTCCGAGGTACCGGGCTCTGAGGCACTGGGCTCCGAGGTACCGGGCTCCGGCGTGGCGGGCTCCGCTGTGCCGGGCTCCGCGATACCCGGGGCCCAATCCCCGCCTTGGGCCCTGGGTTGGGCCCTCAGGCCCATGCTGCGGGGGTCTTCCCCGGCGTACGTTTCTCATGTCGCCAGCGAGACCGGCCAGGAGGAAGCCGGAAACGCGAACGACATCAAAGACTCGTACGAGTCGGCCGGTACACGGCCGGCCGACACCGGAGGAGAACACCATGTCGAACATCACGCTGAAGGCCGCCACCAACGCCAAGCTCTACGTCGGCACCTGGGCGAACACGGCCGTCACGGCGATGAAGCGCCGCAGCGACAAGGGTCAGGGCGCCGTCGAGTACGTGGGCGTGATCGTTCTGGTGGCGCTGATCATCGTGGCCATCGTGGGCACGGGTGTGGCAGACGACATCGCGAACGGCCTTTCGGACAAGGTCAGCGAGATCCTCGACGCCAGCTGATCATGAGCGATTCTCGCGAGTCAGGGCAGGCCGCTCCCATCTACATCACGATGGTGGCGGGCCTGCTCTTTCTCGCGCTCGCGCTCTTCACGGTCGGTCAGGCCGGTGCGAAACACAGTGGTGCGCAGTCCGCGGCGGACGCCGCGGCCTTGGCGGCAGCCCAGGAGTCCCGTGACGATTTCGTCAGCCTGAACATCCTGGGGGATCTGGGGAATCTGCTGAACCCCGAATTTTTGGACGACATCTTCAACGGCGACCCCATGGGCACACCGGTCGGATGCCAGGCCGCGGCGCGCTTCGCTGACCGGAACGAGGCTGTTCTGTCGGACGAGGGCGACGGCTGCAGGGCCATGGGGGACAGGTGGGGCTTCACGGTGCATGTCCAGACCAAGAAGCCGATGGGTGCCACCATCCTGCCGGGAACCGCGGACGACAAGGCCGAGGCATGGGCCGCCGCGGTCGTGGAACCCGGGTGCACCTTCAAGCCCGCTGAGGATGAGGAGAATCCGCCCACAGAGGGCGACGAGTCGCCGCCGGAAGAAGACAACCCGGAAGACACCGAGCAGGTGTCCCCGGGCTCGCTCGAATGTGGCGGCACTATGTGGGAGATCGATCCGGAGCATCTCGACCTGCTCCCGGAATCGGCCGATCTATTCTCCGTCCGACTGGCCCAGGACTGACCACCGCGAGTGAACGCAAAGGAACAGGATCAATGAGTCTGTGGCATGGGGCGAAGGCCCGTAGGGCGGCCGGGGCCGCTCTCGCTGTCGTGGCGTTGAGCATCTCCCTGACAGCCTGTGGGGGCGGCGACGCGGACAACAAGGAGCAGAGCGCCGGGGCATCGTCCTCCGCTCCTGGTGACGAGAAGCCCAAGGACGGTGAGGGGAGCGGCGGGACCACCGTCCCCGATACCAGCAAGACCTTGGCAACGATCAACGGCAGCAACGGGTTCCAGTTCGTCATCCATACCGCGACCCGTGATGAGGGCGGCTTCCTCACGGTGACAGGGACGATCAAGAACACCAGCGGCAGCGACCAGTCGGCCCCGGTCCAGTGGAACGGCGCGGAGTCGCAGGTGAAGCGGACGGGCCGGTCCCTGGCGGGTATGACGCTGGTGGACAAAGCGGAGAAGAAGCGTTACTATGTTCTGCGCGACACGGACGGCTACCCGCTGACCACGACCGGCATCAGCCGCATCGACGGCGGTGGGAGCGAGACATTCTTCGCCCAGTTCCCGGCCCCGCCGTCGTCCACGACTCAGGTCGACCTCCAACTGCCGCTGATGCCCTCCGCGACGATTGAGATCTCCTGATGCGTGCCACGACGACGCCCCGCGCACGCAGGGCATCCAGGCGCCCGGCGGCGACGGCACTCGCCGCCGTCGTGCTCTTCGCCGGTGTGCAGTTCACGATGGCACCCGGCGCGCGCGCCGACGAGACCCCCAGTACGCCACCCGGCACCGAGTCGACCTCGCCACCGCCCCAGGTGGACGGCAACGCCCCCGGCCTCAAGCTCCGCGCGGGCGCCACCCTCGCGCCGGCCAAGGTGCTCGACATCATCTCGGTCATCGAGTCCGAGGGCGGTGAAGAGCGCCGCGAGGACACGAACGAGAACGTGAAGTTCGCGCTCCAGGCCGAGGTCCTCTTCGGCAAGGACAGCGCGAAGCTGTCGTCCGCCGCGAACTCCCGTATCGCCGCCATCGCCGACGAGATCAAGAAGCAGGGCGCGGCAAAGGTCCGGGTCTTCGGCTTCACGGACAACCTCGGCTCGTCCGCACACGGAGACGTGCTCTCCAAGCAGCGTGCCGAAGCCGTGCACGGTGTCCTGCAGCAGCAACTGAGCTCCGCCGGGATCACCTTCGAGATCCGTGGCTACGGCGAGCAGTACCCGATCGCGGACAACAGCACCGAGGAAGGCCGCAAGAAGAACCGTCGCGTGGAGGTCTCCTTCCCGCGCGGGGAGAGCTCGTAGGTTTCCGAACCGTGTGGGTGGCTTGTAGGGTCTCAAAACTCGCTGCATAATCTCAGTGAGAATTGCACGGCGGCGGCATTTATGCCGCCGCCGTGAGACTCGCAGTTCAGGGGCTTCACTCGTTTGGGTGGCTCGGGCGGTAGTCCGGGTCACCCAGGGCGGGTGCCTGGCACCTGGCACCACGGCGGTCGCCTGTGGGGTCTGGGGTGCGTGATGGTGACGGTCAGTTTCCGTCGACGGAACAGTGATGTCGCTGATGAGCGGGCATGGGCTGACGCGTCGGCCGACCTGTTGCGAACAGCGGTCCAGCGGTCCCGTGGCGGACGTTCCGCTGGTACAAGGGGCAGCAGCACTATTCGGGCACGTACTGGTCGGCGACGACCCGTGACCACGTGATCTATGAGTCGAGGCTTGAGCTGGCTCGGTTGCTCTTTGCGGACTTCGACCCTTCCGTGGGGCATATCGTGGCTCAGCCGTTCCTGCTGAAGGCCGTTGTGGAGGGGCAGGCCCGCAAGCACATCCCGGATTACATCTTGACCACTGAGCAGGGTCCGGTAGCGGTGGATGTGAAGCCGCACTGCCGGCTGTCCACCCCAGTTGGTGGCGTTCACGTTCGCGTGGACCCCGCAGGCGGTCGAGTCGCGTGACGGGCGCTCAGCGCCTCGTCTCGTACCTGGTCAGGATCACGCCGCAGGGAAGCGTCCGCGTCTCCACCAGGTTCAGGTTCACCCAGCTGTCCAGCGCGGTGAAGAACGGCGTGCCGCCGCCCACCAGGACCGGCGCGGTGGCCAGCACGTACTCGTCAATCAGCCCGGCCCGCATGGCCGCCCCGGCGAGCGTCGCGCCGCCGATGTCCATCGGGCCGCCGTCCTCGGCCTTGAGCCGGGTGATCTCGGCGACCGCGTCTCCGGTGACCAGGCGGGTGTTCCAGTCGACCTTGTCGATCGTCGAGGAGAACACCACCTTCGACATGTCCCGCCAGCGGCGCGCGAACTCGATCTGCGCCGGGGTGGCGTTGGGCTGCTGGTCGCCGGTCGGCCAGTAGGAGCTCATCGTCTGCCACAGCTTGCACCCGTACAGCGACAGGTCGGTCGCCTGCAACTGGTCGGACCAAAACTGGAACAGCTCGTCGCTCGGCACGCTCCAGCCGATGTCGTCGCCGGGCGCGGCGATGTAGCCGTCCAGGGTCAGGTTCATGCCGTAGATCAGTTTCCGCATGGCGCCAGCCTTCCGTGAGTCGGTCTCACGCGTACAGACCGGCGCGGCGCGGGAAACTCATCGGTGCGCGATCTGAGCTCGCATGTAGTCCTCGTGCTCGGTGGCTCAGCCGCAGACTCATCGTTCCGCCGAGGAAATGGCATCGATCTGAGACTGATCTTGGGTGACATCGCGGTGAGACAACAGAGAACCAGCAGGTCACAGAAGATCGACATGTCATCGGCGGCGAGACCTACATGGGGCTCGGGCGACTGCCCGAGCCACCCACACGTGTTCAGAGCAGGTGATCGGCCTTCCCTGCCTTGATCTCGCGGATCAGGGTGCGCAGGGCGTCGCGGCTGTCGGTGAGGTAGTGGTCCTCTTGGCCGCGTACGGAGATGTAGCTGTTGCCGTCGTCGTCCGTGCCTATGCGGAAGCAGTTGTTGCCCTCGCCGCAGAAGGCGTCTTCCCAGTGGATCTCTGACATGTCGACCTCTCAGAGCTCGTGTGCGATCCCGTGGATGAAGTCACGCGACTCCTCGGTGCTCAGAGCGTGCGTCTCCATCCAAGCGAAGTGCGCGCGGTATTTCGCGAGTTCACCCTCGGCGTGGCTGAATACCGGGCCATGGGCCGAGTCGAGCTGAACGGTGTCCAACTGCGGCACCTGCCCCTCGGCATACAGGACGGCATGACCCGCGCCCGGGAAGGCCCCGGCCCGAACGGGCAGTATGCGCAGTTCGATGTTCTCGCGCTCGGACATGGCGCACAGATGCCGAAGCTGCTCGCGGGTGGCCCGGCGCCCGCCGAACTGCATACGGAGCGCCGCTTCGTGTACGTAGCCGACGTACTGCACCGGGTCGGTCCGGTCAAGCACGTGCCGGCGCTCAAGACGGTGGGCGACACGCAGTTCGACATCCGACGTGGCGAGCGGAGGGAGGACGGCGGTGAACACGGCGCGTGCGTAATCGCTCAGGTGCAGCAGCCCCGGAAGGTGAACTGTCTGGAGCGTGCTCAGGCGCGTGGCGTGCCACTCCAACTCGGCGATGTCCAGGAGCCCTTGAGGCAGGGCGCCCCGGTACGCCTCCCACCACCCCTTGCCTCTGGCCACCGCCATCGAGGCGAGGGCATCAATCAGAGCCTTGTCCTCGCACCCGTAGTTGCCGGAAAGTCTACGTACGCGTTCGACGCTGAGTCCGGAGCGGCCGGACTCCATGTTGGGCACGTTGGTGCGAGGAACTTCCAGCAGCCCGGCAGCGAACTCCGTGGTCATACCCGCCGCCAGGCGCATCTTCCGCAACTCGGCGCCGAGGCGGCGTTGACGCTCCGTGGGTGAACTCCTCGGCGGCATTCCGCCCCTCCCGCTCATTCCTGCCTGAATGATCCGAGTCTGCCGATGGGGCGCTTACCCGGTCCACCACGGCATGACGACTCCCTCAGAAGAGTAGTACACGTACTCCCACAATGCCCTACAGTCGGTAACGCGCCGCTCACGCGGATGAGTGGGAAGCGCATCACGCGGTCCTGCCCGCAACTCCTTCCCTGGGAGGGGCGGTCCCGCGTCAGGGAGACAAGCCACTGCTCAGCCGCGTCGCGGACAACGATCCGACTCGCCCCGTCCGAGGGAGACACCCATGCCACTCACGCGCGCCACGCACTGCCCGGTGGCCCAACCCGTCCTCGCCAACGCGGGCCTCGCCGGCCGCCGCCGCAACCGGCCGCCCCGCCCCGAGGGTCTCGCCTACAGCTTCACCCTTCCCGGTGAACCTCATTGCGCGACCACCGCGCGCGCCGCGATCCGGTCCGCGCTCCATGTGCACGGGCTCGCCCCGTACGCGGACGTGGCCGTACTCGCCGCCACCGAACTGATCGGCACGGCAGTCGAACTGACGCCGGGCCGGGAGCTCTACCTCTCCCTCCGCTGCCGCGCGGGCGCTCTCCGCCTTGTCCTCTGGGACCAGCATCCGCGCCACACCGACCCCGACGACGTGAGCCTCTGCGCGGCCCGCCGCCGAGACGCGCTCTGGTTGCTCGCCGCATGCGTCAGCGACTGCGGGGGCGAGTGGGGTACGGCCGAGGCGGAGCCGCCGCAGCGAGGGGTCAAGTCGTGGGCGGTGCTGCCGTGCCGGCGGCCCGAGTTGGGTCCTGGGACCCAAGACTGGGTGGGTATGCGGGCATAACCTGGGCGTATGTCGCCATCGGGGGTAGTGCGTCAGTTTCGTCGTGTACGCCGTCGCGCGCGGAGGTTCATGCCGCGTACCGACGTCAGGTTGCTCGGGCTGCGCCGGGCGCAGCGGGGGCAGCGGGGACAGGGGGCCATCGAGTACGTCGGTCTTGTGGCGGTCGTCGCCGCGATCATCGGCACGCTCGTGGTGACCGGTGTGGGGCCGACGATCGCCGAGGGGCTCAGCACGCAG
The DNA here is from genome assembly GCF_044766385.1 of Streptomyces sp. NPDC102274. Taxonomy (NCBI): domain Bacteria; kingdom Bacillati; phylum Actinomycetota; class Actinomycetes; order Kitasatosporales; family Streptomycetaceae; genus Streptomyces; species Streptomyces sp. NPDC102274. The sequence continues at coordinate 29,062 of NZ_JBIWLW010000003.1, forward strand.
GTGTGCCGGATCACCGGCGGCGACAACTGCGGTGGCGGCGGAGGGGGAGACAACACCGAAGCCGCGGACGACCAGGACGGCCAGGGGGATCAGGGAGACCAGGGCGATCCCGTCTCCGACACCGGCGGCACCGACGGCGAGAAGCCCCGGACCCAGATCGACTACGAGGCCGCCCTCAAGGAACTCCAGGACGCCCAGGCCGCCGAGAAGTCCGACTCCGACAAGGCCAAGGAGGCCGCGAAGGAGCTGGCGAAGATCCTGGCCGACGAACTGGGGATCACCGACGCCCTGGACTGCGTCACCAAGGGCGACATGGGCGCCTGTACGGAGACGCTCGTCAACGTACTGCTCAGCCTCGTCGGCGGGGCCGTGGGCAAGCTCGCCGCCAAGTACGGAGCGCCATGGAAGTGGAAGAAGGCCGTCGAGCTGGTCAGAAAGCTCAAGAAGCACGGCGGCGATCTCTACGACGGCATCAAGGGCCTGATCAAGAACCGCAAACGTGTCAGTGAGGCCGAGGACAAACTCGCCGACGCGAAGCGGAAACTCGACGCCGAGAACAAGGGCAGACCCAGAGAAGGCGACAAAGAGACACCGGACAAGAAACCCACCACGTGTCCCGTCCGGCACAGCTTCCTGCCCGGTACGCCGGTACTGCTCGCCGACGGCACGCGACGGGCCATCGACCGTATCCAGGTGGGCACGCGCGTCCTGGCCACCGACCCGGTCACGGGCGTCACGGAGCCCCGCGCGGTCCGGCGGACCATCATCACGTACGACGACAAGCACTTCACCCGGCTCACGGTCATGGACGGCGGTGTCCCGGCCCGCCTCACGGCCACCGACACGCACCCGTTCTGGCTGAGCGGTGAGCGCCGCTGGGCGGAGGCCGGCGAGCTCTCCCCGGGTGACGCGCTGCGCACACCGACGGGCTCGACGCGTACGGTCACCGCCGTTTCCCGCTACACCCAGCGGCAGACCACCTACGACCTGACCGTCGCGGGCATCCACACCTACTACGTAGGGATCGGCTCCGCCGCCGCGCTCGTCCACAACAACGACTGCGACATGTCCCCGGAGGACGCCGAGGCGGCCAGGAAGCCGAACGTGGGCGAGGGCGACGCCAAGAAGTTCAAGGACCACTTCCTGCGGCACAAGAAGCTCATCGAGGATGCCCTCGGCACGAAGTACAAGAAGCTGAAGGAGGACGGTCCCCGGTTCCGTGAGGACATCGGAAAAGCCATCAAGGACGGCACATTCGAGCTGGTCGGGAAGGGTACGTTGAAGAAGGGCGAGCCGGAGGGGCTGATCTATCGTGGCAAGGGCGTGACGGTCGTCCTGCGGGAGAACGGCGAGTTCTGGACGGCGCTCAAGAGCGGCGAAGGACTCGACACCTCGATCGAGATCACCCAGAAGGTCCCGAAGAAGAAGTAGCCGAAGAAGAAGCAGCCCGAAGAGGTAAGCGGAGCAGCAGGCGAAGAAGAAGGGGGAGCCGGGATGAGCAGCCAGTGGCGGCCGGTCGAAGAGGCGCTCCGCGCCCACCATGTGCGCGATGTGCTCGTCCCCGGCTGGATCGACCGGGACGGCGACGTACCGGAGTTCCGGCCGCAGCCGATGGCCGTATGGCTGCGGCTGGACGACGGACTGCTGCGTTTCGAGTCCGTCGGCCAGTACGACCGGCTGGCCTCCGGCCTGGTGCCGGCCGTCGGCTGGGCGGACATCGGGGTACTGGCCGACGCCGAGGACGAGGTGATCGTGGCCTCGTACGGCGAACAGCTCTTCGGGGACGGCAGGAGTGAGTGGCGCTGTACACGGATCCGGGTCTATCCGGGCGGCGGGGCGGAGTGCAGATGCCTCGCCCTGGACTTCGAGGGCGGCCACACGCTCTTCCTCGACCCCACCTGGACGTTCGGCATCCGGCTCGGCAACGAGGCGCAGGAGAAGCGTTGGGTGGAGCTGTACGGGGACGGTGCCTGCGGAGTCGAGACCACGCTGGTGCCGGGCAGATAAGCGCGGATGCGCACGGATCGGGAGCAGACGGGGAGCCGGGTTTGGGTCCGGACCCACACGTGTACGGGGTCCCAGGGCCCATGACCCCGTCGCCCGGAACGCATAGCGTCCGCCTCGCTGGAGTCGCGTACGTCCAGGACACAGAACCCGGACGCCCACGCGCGAGCCGCCGGAGTCGTCGACGGGGGAACGTGCACATGCTCTGCAATTTCTTGATCAGCCAACGGCTTGAACCGTCCGAGCTCATCGCCGCACTGGCCGACGCGACAGGGGTGCGACCCGGCCAGGTGGACGTGTGCGCCGAGGAGGACGGCCAGGACGCACGCGACTGGGAGGCGTTCGTCCTCTGTACGCACCACGGGGTGCGGGGCGATGTGGTGATGAGCCTGGACGTACAGGTGCAGCCCGCGACCGTCGCGTACGGCGCGCCCGAGACCGAGGCGGAGCTGGCCGTGACCTTCGCCGCCCGTACGGGGGCCGCGGTGCTCTATCCGGACGACCGCGTCGACCCGGAGACGTACTGGCTCGCGGCCCCGGCCGGCGGATCGCCCGACACGGTGGTGACCCGGGCGCGGCTGGTGGTCTCGGAGGTCGCCTCGGACGCCGCCGCGGTCGAGGAGCGACCGGTATACACCGTGGACGCGGTGGAGACGGCGGTGGCCGCCTTCCCCGGTGCCGAGGTGACACCGCTCGGCGAGCCGGCCGACATGAACGCGCCGAACGGCACGAGCGAGTGGGGAGTGTCCGGATGAGCACACGCACCGCAGGCGGCGAGGGGCAGGACACGCCGGGGACGGTACGGCGTGTGGCCCTGGCCGCCGTGACAGCCGCGCTCGCGCTCGGGCTGATGGGTGCCTGTGGAGGAGGGGAGCGCGGCGACGCGAAGGAAGCCGGCAGCGAGGCTCCGTCCACCCCGCCCCCTGCCCCCTCGTCGGCCACACCCTCGCTCGCGGCGACCTCCCGCCCGGATCTCACCGGCATCGGAGCAAGCGGCGGAAAGGTCCTCACCCAGGGCGAGTTGGACCGGGCGGTCCTCGCCGACGGCGATGTGTCCGGCTTCACGTCAGGTCCGATGGACGCCCCGCCGCCCGGGGGCGAGACCGCCGACAGGAGCGAGTGCCTGCCCCTCACCGCCGTACTCAACGGCACACCGGAACCGCTCGGAAAGGCGGTTGTGTACCGGCAGCTCGTCGGCCCCGACGACGACCGCCCGGCCGTCTCCGAATTCCTCACCACCCACGGCGTACGGGACGCGAGCACCCTGCTCAACCGGGTGCGCGCCGCCGTCACGGCGTGTGCGGACGGCTTCACGGCCTCCGGGGGTGACGGCCCCTCGAAGTACACGGGTGTCAAGCCGTTGAGCCCGGTCAAGGCGGGGGACGACGCGCTCGCCTATCAGCTGACGGGGGACTTCGAGGGCGATCCGGTCCCGCTGGTCTTCCATCTCGTACGGGTGGGCGGCACCGTGGCCACCTTCTACACCGCGAACTTCGAGAACGGCGCGACCCCGCCGATGCCGCCGGCCCTGCTCGCCGCCCAGGCCACCAAGCTCACCTAGCGCGCATGCTCACGTGGCGCGCTCCGCGACTCAGGCGGAGCGCTCCGCTTCCACGCTCACAGTCAGCCGCACCCCGGGCCGCAGCCCCCATCGCTCCATCGCCCCGCCCTCCGCCTCCAGCACATGGCGGGCCCGCCAGCGCGGCAGGGGGAGCCGGCCCGGCTTCAGCGTGTGGACGTCGATGACCTTCAACTCCTTGTCCAGATACGCCACATCGATGGTGAAGCGCATCCTGAACGTGTGCACGCTGTTGCACGGGGTGATCAGCAGCGCGCCCGCCATCCCGTCGCGCCCGAGCAGCCCGCGCCGCCGTGTCCCGTACGACGCGGCGATCTCCAGCTCCACCGGAACGTCCTGCCCCGCGACCGTCAACTGCCCTGTGCCGTTACGCCAAGTGCCCATGGCCGTAGACCGTAGCGCCCGGAGTCCGGCCGCGCGCCCCCGAGGGCCGGGGATGGGTCCGCGGGACCTGGAGAGTAGGCCCCTGGGCCCATGACCGGGACCGGCGCGGAGCCCTAGGGTCGGTGTTGTGTACGCCACGCTGATCGTCGTCGCCGCGCTCTGGGGTACGGCCACCGGACTGCTCCTGCCGCGTGCCGCCTACCGGCTCTCCGTCGAGCCGGAGGACGGGTGGCGGGACAGCTGCCCGGCCGGGCACCCGATCACGGGGCCCGCCGGCGGGTGGCTCGGCGTCGCGCGGTGTACGAACTGTCGGACGGCCGAGCCGTCCGACACGGCGGAAAGCTCCGGTGCCGACGTCAAAAGCCCTGACGTCGGCACCGGCCGGACCGGCCGGACCGGTCGCACCGCCGCCGGTCCGGTCAGCGCCGTCACCGACCCCGTCGGTACGGCGAGTCGTTCCGAGACCGGCTCGGCGGGCGGATCCGTGGTCGGTTCCGCCGGCGCGGCGTCCGGCGCGTCCGGCGCCCGCGCCGCCCGCTACGCGCCCACCCTCCTCGTACCTCTTCTCACCGCCCTCGCCTGCGCGGCCCTCGCCGCCGCCACCGGCCCTCGCCCCGAACTCGCCGTATGGCTGCTGCTCACGCCCTTCGCCGTACTGCTGGCCCTCGTCGACCGCAACGTGCACCGGCTGCCGGACCCGCTGACCCTGCCGCTCGCGGCGGCGGCCGTCGTACTGCTGGGCCTGGCCGCGCTCCTGCCCGACGGCGGCGGCGACGGCACAGGACCCGGCGGCTCGTGGCCGGCCGCGCTGCTCGGCGGGCTCGCCCTCGGTGCCTGCTACTTCGTGCTGTTCCTGATCAACCCGAACGGCATGGGCTTCGGCGACGTCAAGCTCGCCCTCTCCCTCGGCGTCCTGCTCGGCTGGTACGGCTGGACGGTCCTGTTCGTCGGGGCCTTCGCCGGGTTCCTGCTGGGCTCGCTCTACGGGTTCGGGCTCATTCTGCTGCGCCGGGCCGGGCGCAAGTCCGCGTTCCCCTTCGGGCCCTTCATGATCGTCGGTGCGCTGGCCGGTATCGTCCTCGGCGCTCTCGCCGCCGCGTGACGGACCGCCGTACGACCGACCGCCGTACACCGGCCGTACGACCCGAAAAGCGTTCGCGGGCCAGGGGCGCCGCTGTCACGATCACCCCATGCCCCACGCTCACTCCCGCACCTTCGAAGAGCTGATCGCCGAGGCCGAGGCCGTCTCCGTCGACGGCTGGGACTTCTCCTGGCTGGACGGCCGGGCCACCGAGGAGCGCCCCTCCTGGGGCTACGCCCGGTCGATGGCGGACAGGATGTCCCGTGCCACCGCCGCCCTGGACATCCAGACCGGCGGGGGCGAGGTCCTCGCGTCCGTACCGAAGCTCCCGCCGCTCACCGTGGCCACCGAGTCCTGGCCGCCCCATGTGGCCCGTGCCACTGCCCTGCTGCACCCGCTCGGAGTCGCGGTCGTCGCCGACCCGGACGAGCCGCCGCTGCCGTTCGCGGACGACGCCTTCGATCTGGTGGTCAGCCGCCACCCCGTACGGACCTGGTGGGAGGAGATCGCGCGGGTCCTGCGCCCCGGCGGCCGTTACTTCTCCCAGGAGGTCGGCCCGGCCAGCGTCTTCGAACTCGTCGAGTACTTCCTCGGGCCGCAGCCGCCCGGGACACGGTCCGCCCGCGACCCCGAGCGGGCCGGGGAGGCGGCAGCGGCGGTGGGCCTGGAGGTGGTCGATCTGCGCACGGCCTCCCTCCGTACGGAGTTCCGCGACATCGGGGCCGTCGTCTACTTCCTGCGCAAGGTGATCTGGATGGTGCCCGGCTTCACCGTCGAGCGGTACCGCGACCGGCTGGCGGCGCTGCATCGCCGTATCGAGACCGAGGGGCCCTTCGGCGCGACCACGACGCGCTTCCTCATTGAGGCGGTCAAGCCCGTACACGGCCACGGAGGCGCCGATGTCGGCCACTGAGGACGTCGGCCATGGAGGGGTGGACATCGGCCACGGAGACGTCGGCGTCAAGCCGGCACCTGTGCGGAGATCGCTCCCGAGGGTCACGGCGCGGGGTGGCAACTACTCGCCACTCCGGACGCCGGAACCCCGGAAAGGCCTGGTACTACCGGCCTCGCGCGGCAGGCCGCGGTTTTCGGAGCGTCGGCACGGCCCGTCGCGACGCCCACCATCAGTTATGAAGGGTTATGGTGGAAACCCCCCCTCGGGCCGGTCCGTATCCCCCCCACGGACCGGCCCGTTTTCTGTGTGTCAGCCCCGCCCGGCCCAGATGTTCGTGCCGGCCGTGTCCACCGCGAAGCTGTCGATCTCCGTCAGCTCCTCGGCGGAGAGCTGCGGCCCGGCCAGCGCCGCGACGTTCTCGTCCAACTGCTTCGTACTCGACGCCCCGATCAGCGCGGACGTCATGCGGGGGTCACGCAGCACCCACGTCAGCGCCAGCTGCGCCAGCGACTGACCGCGCCGCCGCGCGACCTCGTTCAGCCCGGTCAGCCGCCGCACGACCTCGTCCGACAGCAGATCCGGGTCCAGGGACTTGCCCTGGGTGGCCCGCGACCCCTCCGGGATGCCCTTCAGGTACTTGTTCGTCAGCAGCCCCTGGGCGAGCGGCACGAAGGAGATACAGCCCATCCCGGCCGCCTCCAGGGTGTCCAGCAGCCCGTCGTCCTCGGTCCAGCGATTGATCATCGAGTACGAGGGCTGGTGGATGAGCGCGGGCACGCCCATCTCCTTCAGCAGCCCCGCCGCCTCGGCGGTCTGCTCGGCGGTGTACGACGACACACCGACGTACAGCGCCTTGCCCTGCCGCACGGCGGAGGCCAGCGCCCCCATCGTCTCTTCCAGCGGGGTGTTCGGGTCGAATCGGTGGGAGTAGAAGATGTCGACGTGGTCGAGCCCCATCCGCTTCAGGGACGCGTCCAGTGACGACAGCAGGTACTTACGGGAACCCCATTCACCGTAAGGCCCGGGATGCATCAAATAACCGGCCTTGGTCGAAATGATGAGTTCATCCCGGTAGGCCGAGAAGTCCTGCGCGAAGATCTTGCCGAAATTCAGCTCGGCGGATCCCGCCGGCGGACCGTAGTTGTTCGCCAGGTCGAAGTGCGTGATGCCGAGATCGAAGGCGCGGCGCAGGATCGCGCGCTGTGAATCGAGGGTGCGGTCATCGCCGAAGTTGTGCCAGAGGCCGAGCGAGATCGCGGGCAGTTTCAGGCCACTGCGTCCGCTGCGCCGGTACTCCATGGAGTCGTACCGGTCGTCGGCTGCGAGGTATGAGGGAAAATCAGTCACGCTTCTCTCCCTATCACGTACTTGTGACAGACCGGGTTGGGTCACCGTGGGGCCCGCGCAGTAATGTGACGGCTTCGGGGTCCCCGGGCCGGCCCCAGGATCCCGTCAGTGGACGCGCCGGTCCCCATGGAATCGAGAGGGTGGACTCAGTGAACCTGCGCGACCTGGTGTATCGGCTCTACGCGCGCCGGGTGGAGGGCCGACTCGACCACACCCAGGTGCCCAAGCACATCGGTGTCATCCTCGACGGCAACCGCCGCTGGGCGCGCGCGGCCGGCGGCACGGCCGAGCAAGGACACAAGGCCGGCGCCAACAAGATCCAGGAGCTGCTGGGCTGGTGCTCCGAGACCAACGTGGAGGTGGTCACTCTCTGGATGCTCTCCACGGACAATCTCGACCGTCCCGAGAACGAGCTGACCCCCCTCGTCGGCATCGTCGAGAACGCGGTCCGCGATCTGGCGGCCGACGGCCGCTGGCGGGTGCACCACGTCGGCACGCTCGATCTGCTGCCCGCCCATACGCAGACCGTTCTCAAGGAGGCGGAACAGGCCACCCTCGGCCATGAGGGAATACTCGTCAATGTCGCCGTGGGGTACGGCGGCCGGCAGGAGATCGCGGACGCGGTCAGCTCCCTGCTGATGGACCACGCGAGCAAGGGCACCACCTTCGAGGAACTGGCCGAGATCGTCGACGTCGATCTGATCTCCTCCCACCTCTACACGCGCGGCCAGCCCGACCCGGACCTGGTCATCCGCACCAGCGGCGAGCAGCGTCTCTCCGGCTTCATGCTCTGGCAGAGCGCCCATTCGGAGTACTACTTCTGCGAAGTCTTCTGGCCGGCCTTCCGTAAAGTCGACTTTCTGCGAGCGCTGCGCGACTACGCCGCGCGTCACCGGCGTTACGGGACCTGACCTCGTCCTTCTCCCGTAAGGACGCCGCGAGACGGCGACTCGGCGCCGCCCGGTGCCCGGCCGATTCCGCCGGGCCGGCCCGCGTGCTTCACCCACGGTTCATCCACCGTCCGCCCTACGCCCTGGCATGGCGGCGCGTGTTCGAGGGAATACCTCCCCCAGGTCGACGTCCGAAACAAGTCAGTGGGCGTCGCATCTCAGTGGACGGCATGGGGCTGTCCACCCGGGAGGCCCTTTGCACCAGGACGACCGTGCGCCGAGTCGTACGGGCGACGTGGAGGGCCGGAGTCCGGCCCGCGCATGGGGTCAGGACCCGGCCCACCCGCCCGCGACGCCGTCGCACCCCGACCTCATTCGAGGGGGTACGTCCTTCCGTGGTGACCAGCACAAAGCGCCGCATGCCCGACAGGCGCACCTACGTTCTCGACACCAGCGTCCTGCTGGCCGATCCGAACGCCATGTCCCGCTTCGACGAGCACGAAGTGGTGCTCCCGATCGTGGTGATCACGGAGTTGGAGGCCAAGAGGCACCATCCGGAGCTCGGCTACTTCGCCCGGCAGGCGCTGCGCCTGCTCGACGACTTCCGCATCCGGTACGGCCGTCTCGACGCCCCCATCCCCCTGGGCGACCTGGGAGGCACACTGCGCGTCGAGCTCAACCACTCTGATCCCGGCATCCTGCCCGCCGGCTTCCGCTTGGGGGACAACGACTCGCGGATTCTGGCTGTGGCCCGCAATCTGCAGGCCGAGGGGTACGACGTCACGGTCGTCTCCAAGGATCTGCCGCTGCGTATCAAGGCGTCGTCGGTCGGGCTTCTCGCCGAGGAGTACCGCGCCGAGCTCGCCATCACCGAATCCTCCAGCTCCTCCGGCTGGACGGGGATGAGCGAGCTGTCCCTCGCCGCGGATCAGGTGGATCTTCTGTTCACCGAGGACTCCCTCTATGTGCCCGAGGTGAGCGAGCTGCCCGTGCACACGGGTCTGGTGCTCCAGTCCGAGCGCGGCAAGGCGCTCGGCCGGATCACCGCGGAGGGCCATGTCCGGCTCGTCCGCGGCGACCGAGAGGCCTTCGGGATCCATGGCCGCAGCGCCGAGCAGCGCATCGCCCTCGACCTCCTCCTCGACCAGGACATCGGCATTGTGTCGATGGGCGGCCGGGCGGGCACCGGCAAGTCGGCGCTGGCCCTCTGCGCGGGGCTGGAGGCGGTCCTGGAGCGCAGGCAGCATCAGAAGGTGATGGTCTTCCGGCCGTTGTACGCGGTCGGCGGGCAGGAGCTGGGCTATCTGCCCGGCACCGAGGCCGAGAAGATGAGCCCGTGGGCGCAGGCCGTCTTCGACACGCTCTCCGCGGTCGCCGGCCGTGAGGTCATCGAGGAGGTACTGGGGCGCGGCATGCTCGAAGTGCTGCCGCTCACGCATATCCGCGGCCGGTCCCTGCACGACGCGTTCGTCATCGTCGACGAGGCCCAGTCCCTGGAACGGAACGTACTGCTGACCGTTCTGTCCCGTATCGGGTCGAACTCCCGGGTCGTGCTCACGCATGACGTCGCCCAGCGCGACAATCTCCGGGTGGGGCGTTACGACGGAATTGTCGCTGTCGTGGAGAAGTTGAAGGGACATCCGCTCTTCGCGCATGTCACGCTCACCCGCTCCGAGCGTTCACCGATCGCCGCGCTCGTGACCGAAATGCTGGAGGACGGTCAGATCTAACCCCGTATCACCACACTTGGCGCCGCCCGGCGAAAGCGCAGCAGCTTATCCGGGCGGCGCTGTGCTGCGCCGCTATTTCCCGGATTCCCCTGGGGAAAGCGGAGTGTGAGCTTTCCCACGCAACGAAGAATTGCCTCCCGCCGTTACCTTCCGGCAGAGTCTTGCTTCCGTCAGGCCCCGCATGCGGCACACGCGCATCTCCAGAGATGCGGCACCACACAACTCAACAACTGCCGCCGTATGCCGCCCGCGCACCATGCGGCAGTCCCCGCAAGGGGGTTGTCCACCGGGCCCGTGTCTCCCGTGACTCCGCAGTACGGAGACCAGTGCCAGGGGCACGATTGCGTCCGCGAGGTCACGTATGCGGATGATGCTGGAAGGACACCGTGTGAGCCGGATCTCGGTCCGGGGATTCGCTGTGGCATCTGCCACTGCGGTCACCACCGTCGGCGCTGTCGTGGGTGTCGCCTCGGGCGACCCCCAGGTCTCGGACGACAATTTCGAGGCGACCGCAGCCGACATGACGCTCCTCGCTGACATCCCCGCGGGCCAGCAGGCCCAGGTGCAGACCGTGTCGCTGACGCAGCAGGCCGATGTGCAGGCCGCCGCCGCCGACGCGACCGCCAAGAGGTCAGCGGAGGCGGCGGCCCGTATCCAGGCTGCCAAGGACGCCAAGGCGAAGAAGGAGGCCGCCGACGACGCGGCCGAGCGTGAGCGCCTGGCGAAGGATGCGAAGGAGCGCGCGAGCCGCGACGAGATTCGCTCCGCCTCGTCCTTCAATCAGCAGGCCTCGTACACCGTCGCCGAGGTCAAGGCGATCGCGCGGCAGATGATCCCCGCGGACCAGTTCCAGTGCTTCAGCAACATCGTGAACCACGAGTCCACCTGGAACTACCGGGCGCAGAACGCGTCTTCCGGTGCCTACGGTCTCGTGCAGGCGCTTCCCGGCTCGAAGATGGCCTCGGCCGGCGCCGACTGGCAGACCAATCCGGCCACGCAGATCAAGTGGGGCCTGAACTACATGAACGACCGGTACGACAGCCCTTGCGGCGCCTGGTCGTTCTGGCAGGCCAACAACTGGTACTAGACCCAGGTACCGGCTGAATCCGGTCCCGCCGGCGCTCAACCTCACGAAGCCCCCCGCCGTCCTACGGCGGGGGGCTTCGCGCGTGTACGGTCGATTCGAACGTGCTCCGGGGGGAGTGAGTTGGGGACAGCACAGGGGGGAAGAGGAAGCTTCATGTCGAAAGTGCCCGCATGGCTCGGTCAGGTCGGTGCCGAACTGACCCGTATAGGAGAGCGCCTGGACCAGCGCCGGGCCGAGGCCGAGGAGGACGACCGGCCGGTCCCCCGGGCCGCGCCCGAGGCCGTCCCCCCGCCCCCGGCGTACGCCCCCTCCGTCGCGGCCAAGCCGGACCCTGTCTCCGCCATCCCCTGGGGGATGCGGGTCGCGGGTGAGGCGGCCTGGCGGCTGCTCGTCCTCGCCGGGCTGCTCTGGGTGCTGATGCGCGTCATCGGCGCCGTACAGCTGGTCGTCATGGCCTTCGCAGCCGGTCTGCTGATCACGGCGCTCCTCCAGCCCACGGTCGCCTGGCTCAAGCGGCACGGAATACCGCGCGGACTGGCCACGGCCTTCACCGCGGTCGCCGGGTTCGTCCTCATGGGGCTGGTCGGCTGGTTCGTGGTGTGGCAGGTCATGGAGAACATCGACGATCTCTCCAACCGCGTCACGGACGGCATCAACGAGCTGAAGCGCTGGCTGCTCGACAGCCCGTTCCATGTGACCGAGGGCCAGATCAATGACATCGCCAAGACCCTGAGCGACGCGGTCGGTTCCAACACCGAGAAGATCACGTCCGCCGGGCTCCAGGGCCTGACCGTGATCGTCGAGCTGCTGACCGGGATCGTCCTCGCGATGTTCTCGACACTCTTCCTGCTGTACGACGGCAGGAAGATCTGGCACTGGACGCTCAAGCTCGTCCCGGCCCAGGCCCGTGAGGGCGTCGCCGGAGCCGGGCCGCGCGCCTGGCGCACCCTGACCGCGTATGTGCGCGGCACGGTACTGGTGGCGCTGATCGACGCGCTCTTCATCGGTCTCGGGCTCTACTTCCTCAATGTCCCGCTGGCCGTGCCGCTGGCGGTCTTCATCTTCCTCGGCGCCTTCATCCCGCTGGTGGGCGCGCTGGTGTCGGGCGCGCTGGCCGTGGTCGTGGCGCTGGTCACGCAGGACGTGTTCACGGCGCTGATGGTGCTGTGCGTCGTCCTCGGGGTCCAGCAGATCGAGGGGCATGTGCTCCAGCCCTTCATCCTGGGCCGTGCGGTACGGGTGCATCCGCTCGCCGTCGTGCTCTCCGTCGCGATCGGCAGCCTGGTCGCGGGCATCGGCGGTGCCGTGGTGGCGGTGCCGCTGGTGGCGGTGACCAATACGGTCGTCGGCTATCTCCGGGCGTACAGCGCGGAACGGACCCTGCCGGCCTCACCGGCGCAGGACCCCGCCGACTCGTCGTCCCCGTCCTCGTCCCCCGAGAAGGCTCCGGATGCCGCGGCGGTGGGGCCGGCCGCAGGGCCCGCCACCGCCGAGGCCGGGGACGGCCGGGAGTGATCTCCGAGCCGGAACTGGAGGGCGGGGACGGCGAGGACGGCGAGGACGGCGGGCAGAGCGGCCCGCGGTCCTCGCCGTCCCCACAGGCTCCCCGTGAGCCCGGCGGGCCCGGGACGGTCGTCGGCGACGACGTACCCACGCTGCCGCCGCGCCGCATACGGTGGCTCTGGGCCCTCGGTGGCGCGGTGGCCGCCTCCGCCGTCTGGGCGGGCGGACTGTACGCGTACGACCGGACGGGGCCGGATCTGCGCGGCTACCGGATCAGCGATGACCTCTGCCGGGACGCCGATCTGCCCGAGCTCTCCGCGCTCCTCGGCGGCAAGCGGTCCCCGCGGCCCGCGGTCGAGGAACAGCTCACCATCGACCGCTCCTTCTGCGATGTCACGATGATGCCGGGACGGCCGGGCGAGGAGAGGGACGACGCCCTGCCGATGTCGTACGCGTCCGTCACCGTCCACTACACCCTGCACAGGGAGACCGATCCGGAACCGGAGTTCGAGGCGACGCTGACCCCGCTCGAACTCTCCCGGGTCATCGAGCGCAAGACCAAGCGGATCCCGGAACTGGGCGAGCGCGCCTATCTGATGACGGATTCCAGCGAATCCAGCCGGGAGCTGAAGGTCCTGGACGGAGCTGCCGTGTTCTCGATCGAGGTCGTGAGCGAGTCCGTCGTCACGGGTCCGCACGGTGAGGGACAAGTGGTGGTGCCGGAAGCGAAACCGGCCGATCCCGCCGTTCTCGAACCCGCCATGGTCGAGGACATGAAGGCGCTGATGGCCGCGGTCAAGGAGTGACCGCGGGAGGGGCCGACGGAACCGGCCCCCGCGCTCCACAGCCGGTCAGGGCCTGGGGAGAGGGCGGGGGCCGGGCAGTACGGTCGGGCGCTACTCGGCGATTACCGCTTCGGCGAGCACGGCCTCGGCGTCGAGCGTCGTACCGACGGCCTGGATCACCGCGGCGATCTTGAAGGCTTCCTGGATCGTCTCGCGGTCCACACCGGCCGTGCGGAGCACCTGCTCGTGCGAGTCGAGGCACTGGCCGCAGCCGTTGACGGCGGAGACGGCGAGCGACCACAGCTCGAAGTCGATCTTCGCCACACCCGGGTTGCCGATGACGTTCATCCGCAGACCGGCCCGCAGCGTCCCGTACTCGGGGTCCGACAGCAGATGCCGGGTCCGGTAGAAGACGTTGTTCATCGCCATGATCGCGGCGGCCGACTTGGCGGCGGTGTACGCCTCGGCGCTCAGGTTCGCCCTGGCCTCCGGCTCCAGTTCGCGCAGCACCCGCGCCGAGCGCGAGGCGATCGCGCAGGCGAGCACGGTGCCCCAGAGCTGCTGCGCGGGCAGCGCGCTGTTGCCGATGACCGAACCGAGGTTCAGCCGCAGGTCCTTGGCGTAGTCGGGCAGGGCCGACTTCAGTTCATCGAGGGCCATCGGGGATCACTCGCCCGACAGGAGCTTGACGGGGTCGAGGGTGTTCTCGCCCTTGTTCCAGTTGCACGGGCACAGCTCGTCGGTCTGGAGGGCGTCGAGCACCCGCAGGACCTCCTTGGGGTTACGCCCCACGGAGCCGGCGGTCACCATCGTGAACTGGATCTCGTTGTTCGGGTCGACGATGAAGACGGCGCGCTGCGCGAAGCCGTCCGCGCCCTCGATGCCGAGGTCGCGCATCAGCTCGTGCCGGGAGTCGGCGAGCATCGGGAAGGGCAGGTCGCGCAGGTCCGGGTGGTCCTTGCGCCAGGCGTGGTGCACGAACTCGGAGTCGCCGGAGAAGCCGAGGATCTGGGCGTCACGGTCGGCGAACTCGTCGTTCAGCCGGCCGAAGGCCGCGATCTCGGTCGGGCACACGAAGGTGAAGTCCTTGGGCCAGGCGAAGATGACCTTCCACTTGCCCTCGTAGGTCTTGTGGTTGATCTCCTCGAACTCCTTGCCCTTCTCCAGCGAGACACAGGCGGTCAATTCGAACGAGGGGAACTTGTCACCAACGGTGAGCACAGGCTCTCCTTGTGAAGGCGGGAAGTCCCTTTTGGGGTCTTCCGGGCGGGTGGGCGGCTCACTGATAGTGGCACAGTCGGTATTGATCATAGAAATAGCTAGACTCGGTCGCCGTGATCGGAGGTACCTATCAGTGAGGTCGGTTCAGTGGAGTCGGTGTCCGTCACACGGCACGTCAGGCAGTCCGGCCCACGGGGCAAACAGCCCAGCCTGTCCCAGCTGCGCGCCTTCGCGGCCGTGGCCGAGCATCTGCACTTCCGGGACGCGGCCGCCGCGATCGGGATGAGCCAGCCCGCGCTCTCCGGCGCCCTCTCGGCGCTGGAGGAGGTGCTCGGCGCACAGCTCGTGGAGCGTACGACCCGCAGGGTGCTGCTCTCCCCGGCCGGTGAGCGGCTGGCGTCCCGGGCGATGGCCGTACTGGACGCGGTGGGCGCGCTGGTGGACGAGGCCGAGGCGGTACGGGCGCCCTTCACCGGAGTCCTCAGGCTCGGCGTGATCCCGACCGTCGCCCCGTATCTGCTGCCGGCCGTGCTCCGGCTGGTCCAGGAGCGCTATCCGGAGCTCGACCTCCAGGTGCACGAGGAGCAGACCTCGTCCCTGTTGGACGGTCTGGCGGCGGGCCGGCTGGATCTGCTGCTGCTCGCCGTACCGCTCGGCCAGCCCTCGGTCACCGAACTTCCGCTGTTCGACGAGGACTTCGTCCTGGTCACCCCCGACGACCACCCCCTCGGCGGCTGCCGCGACCTGCCGCGCGAGGCGCTGCGCGAACTGCCGCTGCTGCTCCTGGACGAGGGCCACTGCCTGCGCGACCAGGCGCTGGACATCTGCCGGGAGGCGGGCCGCGCCGACGGCGTGCCCGTGACGACCACGGCGGCCGGCCTGTCGACGCTGGTACAACTCGTCGCGGGCGGCCTCGGGGTCACGCTGCTGCCGCGTACGGCCGTACAGGTCGAGACCGGCCGCAACGATCGGCTCGCCACGGGATACTTCGCGAACCCCGCCCCGGCGCGCAGGATCGCGCTGGCGATGCGCACGGGAGCGGCTCGGGGCGGCGAGTTCGAGACCTTCGCGGACGCGCTGCGGGAGTCCCTGCGAACGCTCCCGGTACGCCTGAGCGGCGCCCCGTCACCGGAACCCCCGCGCGTGCCGCCACAGAGCTGACTCCTGCCGTACGGTCACTCCGACCGCAGGCCGTCCGGCCGCGTCATCCGCCACAGGAACGGCAGGCTGGCCACCGTCACCAGCATGATCACCGCGATGCCCGCGCCCGCGAAGGATGCGAAGACCCATCGGTCGGCGACCGGTTTGGCGACCATGTTCAGCAGGACGGAGCCGAGGGTCAGCCCGCCCGCGATGGCCAGCAGCGTGCCGAGCGCGACCGGGATCGCGGTCTGCCAGAGCACCGACCAGGCGAGGGTCGAGCGGCGGGTGCCGAAGGCCACCAGGACCGACAGCAGGCGTCTGCGCTCGCGGAGTTGCTCGATCTGGGAGACCAGCATGCTCGCGGCGATCAGGGCCATGGTGGCGGTGCCGCCGACGAGCAGACCGGTCTGCACGCTCGCGTACTGCTTGTCGCGTTCGACGGCCTTGAACGTGATCACCCGGAGCGTCGGATCGAGGGCGGCGGCGGTGTTGCGTACGTACTCCTCGGCATCCGCGACCCGTTCGTCGGTCCGGATCGTCGCGCTGGTCTGCGCGTGGGGCATGCGACTCGGGTCGAGGGCGCCCGGGGTGGCGAGGATGCCGTCGTTCTCGCGGCCCACCGGGTCGGTCCTGGCCTCGACCGTGCGGGCCGACGCGGGCAGCGTCCACAGCGAGGGCGTCCGAACGCCGGTCACGGTACGGGTGCCGAGGTCGACCGGCTTGCCCGGCCGGGCCGTCTCGTCGACCCAGTCGTTCTGCTCCCCCTGCCCGGCGACATGGGACACGAAGGCGTCTCCGTCCTCGCAGGACGGCAGCTCGGCGAGGACGCGCAGGGTGGCGCAGGTGCCGATGGTCAGGGTGGTGGTGGGCTGGATCTCGTGCGGGGCCACGGGCCCCGGCCTGACCACATAGCTCGTGGTCACGGCGACGACCGCCGTGACGCCCTCGGAGGCACGGAAGCCGTCGGTCATCTCCTGGGCCAGCCGCCCGCTGCCGTAGGACGCCTGGAAGGTGATGTTCGCCCGCGTCGGGTCCTGCCCGGGGGGCCTGACGAAGTCCTCGTGCATCCCGGCGAACATCATCTGAACGGCGATGGCGCCCGCCACGGCCGCGGTGATTCCCATGACCGCCCGGGACGCCGGGCCGCTGTTCAGCTGGAGCCGGCGGGCGGCGAGCTGCCATGGCACCGGTCCGCCGGTCAGCCCCGCCACCACCGCCTCGACGAGCCAGGGCAGCAGGGTGGTCAGACCGGCCAGCACCAGCACCGCGCCGGCCGCGATGGGGTACGGATCGACGGCGGTCCCCTCGCCGACCGTTCCGACCGTGCTCAGGACGGTGACACCGGCGACGGGCATCAGCAGCCGCCACCACAGCTGCCGGGGCCGGGGGCGGACGTCGCGTACGACACCCAGCGGCTCGATGGTGACCGAGCGCAGCGCGACCAGCGTCACCCCGACCGCCGCCACCGGTACGGCCACCACGATCAGCGCGGCGAGCGCCGGCGCCGGGACCAGATCGGCGGGGAAGGCGCTGAGATTCCACAGCCGCACCCCGCCCGCCAGCGGCCGCAGCGCCAGGAAGAGCCCGAATCCGGCGAACAGACCGAGCGCCGCGCCGAACAGCGCCTCTCCGGCCGCGATGCGGCGGGTCATCGCGATGTCGGCGCCCACCAGCCGCAGCGCGGCGAGTCTGCGGTCCCTGCGCTCGCCGCCGAAGCGGACGGCGGTGGCGATGAAGATGCCCACCGGCATCAGCAGCACCACGGAGATCAGCACGATCAGCACGATCAAGTACGGGCTGATCGGCGGGGATCGCGTGACGGAGCCGTAACCGGCCGTCCGATGGCCGCCCTTGGCCTTGGTGAGCGTGTCGCTGCCCGCGTAGAAGCGGAGTTCCTCCGGGTCGAGCAGACCGGCGCCGGCGACGGTGCCGACGACGTGGTGGCCGAGCCGCTCCCTGAGGAGCGTGCCGTCGGGCGAGTCCAGCAGCTTCCGCAGGGCGGGGGAGACCACCATTTCCCCGGGCCCCGGCATCTTCGCGACACCGGGCGGCAGCGGCGGGCGGGCGCCGTCCGGGCGCAGCAACTGGCCGCCGACGGTGGCGCCGCGGTACTCGGTCCCGGCGTTGATCCACACCAGCGTCGTGTCCGAGCGCGGCGCCGGAGCCTCGTCCCCCGTCTCCGTGACGGTACGGGCGCCCTCCCGCGCGGCGCGCGCGTCGATCACCTGCGGTACGGACGCGGCGAGGAAGAGCAGCGTGACACCGAGCCCGACCCCCGCGGAGGTCAGCAGTGTACGGATCCAGCCCTCGCGTCCGCCCGTGGCGGCGAACCGTACCCCGAGCCCGAGATCGCGGGCCCAGGTACGGAGCCGGCCGGGCGCCCGCCCGGGGACCGGGGGAGCGTACGCGGGCGGTCCGCTCCGGTCGGGTCCGCTCCGGTCGAGGAGCGTCATACGGTGAACTCCGCCTCGCGGGCCCTGCCGTCCCGCACGATCACCTCACGGTCCGAGTAGGCGGCGACCCGCGCCTCGTGGGTGACCAGGATGACGGCGGCGCTGGTGGCCCTGGCCGCCTCGGTCAGCAGCTCCATCACCCGCTCGCCGTTGAAGGAGTCGAGCGCGCCGGTCGGCTCGTCCGCGAAGATCACGCGCGGTGAGGTGACCAGGGAACGGGCGACCGCGACGCGCTGGCCCTGTCCGCCGGAGACCTCGCCGGGGCGCTGGGACCCGATGTCGGCGACCTCCAGCCGCTCCAGCCACTCCCGCGCGGCACGCTCGGCGTCCCTGCGCCGGACGCCGGTGAGCCGCAGGGGCAGCGCCACATTCTCCAGACAGGTCAGCTCGGGTACGAGCCGGCCGAACTGGAAGACGAAGCCGAATTCACCGCGGCGCAGGGCGCTGCGCTCGGCCTCCGGCATATCGGTCAGCACACGGCCCCGGTAGGTGATCGTGCCCGAGTCGGGGGGCACGATCCCGGCGAGGCAGTGCAGCAGCGTGGACTTGCCCGAGCCCGACGGGCCCATGACGGCGACGACTTCGCCCGGGTGGATCGAGAACGTCACGCCGTCGAGCGCGGGGGTCGGTCCGTACGACTTGCGCAGATCGTCGGCGATGAGCAGGGAGCCGGCGGGTGTCATCGGCGTACCGCCGCGGCGAGCCGGTCCAGCCGGGCCGCGGTCAGCTCCAGCCAGCGCAGATCGGCCTCCAGATGGAACAGCGCGTGATCGCAGATCAGCTGGTCGGCGAGGTCGCCCTGGCGCTTGCGCGCGGTCAGGTCACGCATCGTCCGCAGATGCTCGGCGCGCTGGGCGTCGAGCAGATCGGCGGCGCTGCGGCCGGTGAGCAGCGCGATGACGACTTTGGTGTAGAGGGTCGACTGGAGGTACGGCTCCGGGCTCTCCGGCTGCGCGAGCCACCGGCCGACATCGGTGACACCGGCCTCGGTGATCGCGTATCTCTTGCGCTCGGGGCCGCCGCCGGACTCGACGCCGTCGACCACGACGAGCCCGTTCTTCAGCAGCCGGGACATGGTCGAGTAGACCTGTCCGTAGTGGAGGGGGCGGTCCCGGCCGAATTGATCGTCGAAGGACCGCTTGAGGTCGTATCCGTGGCGCGGTCCCGACTCCAGGAGTCCGAGAAGAGTGTGACCGATTGACATGCGAGGCACGCTACACCGTGCCTATACATCACATGTATAGAGCCGGCCCGGCGGCCTTGCGAGGCCAGGGTCTTTCGTCTGGATCACTCCGGCTCGGGTGTCACCGCAGTGGCTGATTCCGCACCTGAGGAAGGATCCGCCGCCGGGCCCTCCCTGCCCGACTTCGGCGGCCGGCCCCGGCGCGGGATCGGCGCCGCGCCGGTGGGCAGCCGGCCCGCCTCGGCCAGGGCCCGGCGGAGCAGGAACTCGATCTGCGCGTTGGCGCTGCGCAGTTCGTCGGACGCCCATCGTGCGAGGGCCTCGTACACCGCCGGGTCCAGTCGCAGGAGAACCTGCTTGCGTTCGGTCACTGGTAGAGCGTGCCCGTGTTCACGACCGGCTGGGCGGCCCGGTCCCCGCAGAGCACGACCAGCAGATTGCTCACCATCGCCGCCTTGCGCTCCGAGTCCAGCTCCACGATGTCCTGCTCGGTGAGGC
Source organism: Streptomyces sp. NPDC102274 (assembly GCF_044766385.1). Taxonomy (NCBI): domain Bacteria; kingdom Bacillati; phylum Actinomycetota; class Actinomycetes; order Kitasatosporales; family Streptomycetaceae; genus Streptomyces; species Streptomyces sp. NPDC102274. The sequence continues at coordinate 48,845 of NZ_JBIWLW010000003.1, forward strand.
GGGTGAGTGCCGCCTCGACCATGCCGACCGCGCCGTCCACGATCAGCCGGCGTGCCGCGACGACGGCGCCCGCCTGCTGGCGCTGGAGCATCGCCGAGGCGATCTCGGGCGCGTAGGCGAGATGCGTGAAGCGGGACTCGATGATGTGGACACCGGCCGCCTCCACCCGCGCGTGCAGTTCGACGGCGAGCTTCTCGGTGATCTCCTCGGCGTTGCCGCGCAGCGAGAGACCGGACTCCTCGTGGGCGTCGTACGGGTACTCGATGGCGATGTGCCGTACGGCCGCCTCGGTCTGGGTGGAGACGAACTCCGGGAAGTCGTCCACCTCGAACATCGCCTGCGCGGTGTCCTCGACCTTCCAGACCACGACCGCGGCCAGCTCGATCGGGTTGCCGTAGGCGTCATTCACCTTCAGGACGGCCGTCTCGTGGTTCCGTACCCGCGTCGAGATCTTGGTGCGGGAGGTGAGCGGGTTCACCCAGCGCAGTCCGTCCGTACGGATCGTGCCGCGATAGCGCCCGAAGAGCTGGACGACCCGGGCCTCGCCCGGCGCCACCATGTTCAGTCCGCACATCGCGACGAACGCGGCGATCCCGACGAGTGCGCCGATCACGATCAGGGCCGCCTTCAGCCCGGCCGAGCCGACCGTGGCACCCAGGACGATCAGGAGGACGCCGGCGATGAGGCCGAGCAGTCCGAACAGCAGGGCGCGCCCGCCGCCGATGCTGTGGGCGGGAATTTCCCGGACCCGTGGTGCGGGCATCTCGGGTATGTCGTCCGCCGTGGTCGAAGCCGTGGTCGTCGTCGTAGGTGTGCTGGTGGAGGCCATGTTCCATCCCCGTTTCCGGTCCGCTGCCGCCGATGGGCGGTAGCTAGCATTGTGATTACACATTATGCCTCGCCGCAACCCTTGGGCGCTCTCAGGAGTCCGTTCACGTGGGGTAGGTGCTGATTGTCACGTCCTAAAAGACCTGATCGGTCGCCCTTTGTCACAGCAAGCGGTGTTAGCTTTCTGAGCTGATTCCGGTGGGTGAGAGAACCACGGGCGAGTCCTGACGGAGTGGACACGAGAGCGGAGCGAGACGGCGATGGGCCGAGCGGAAGCCAGACGGGCGAGCCGGCGCGGGGTGCGCCGAGCCGCCGAACCGAGCGGCATACGCCGCTTCTTCACGCTGAGAAAACTGCTCGGTACGTTCTTCGGGCTCTGTCTGCTCGCCATGGGCGGGCTCTTCGTTCTCTACATGGTGGTCCCGGTGCCGAGCGCCAACGCGCAGGCCGAGATGCAGAGCAACGTCTACAAGTACAGCGACGGCACGATCCTCACCCGCACCGGCGAGATCAACCGCGAGATCGTCGGCCTGGAGAAGATCCCCAAGGACGTTCAGCACACCTTCGTCGCCGCCGAGAACAAGTCCTTCTACCAGGACTCCGGCGTCGACATCAAAGGCACGACCCGCGGCCTGATCAACACCCTCTCCGGCAAGGGCAAGCAGGGCGGCTCGACCATCACCCAGCAGTACGTCAAGAACTACTACCTGAATCAGGACCAGACGGTCTCCCGCAAGCTCAAGGAGCTGGTGATCTCCCTGAAGGTGGACCGGAAGCTGGACAAGAACGAGATCCTCGCCGGGTACATCAACACCAGCTACTACGGCCGCGGCGCCTACGGCATCCAGGCCGCGGCCCAGGCGTACTACGGGATCGACGCCTCCTCGCTGAACGTCGCCCAGGGCGCGTATCTCGCCGCGCTCCTCCAGGCCCCCAGCCAGTACGACTGGGCGGCGGCCACCGCCACCGGCAAGAAGCTGGTCACCGAGCGCTGGAACTACGTGCTCGACAACATGGTCGAGCAGAACTGGCTGGATTCCGCCACCCGCTCGGGGCTGAAGTTCCCGGTGCCGCACGCACCGAAGGCCGCCCCGGGGATGGAGGGCCAGGCCGGCTATATCGTCGAGGCCGCCAACGACGAACTGGCCCGCCAGGGCGTCGACAAGGCGGAGATCGCCAAGGGCGGCTGGACGATCACCCTCAATATCGACAGGAAGCGGCAGCAGGAGCTCGTCCAGTCGGTCGACAAGCAACTGGAGAGCAAGCTCGACCGCAAGGACAACAAGACGGACGCGACGGTGCAGGCAGGCGCCACCTCCGTCGACCCGAAGACCGGCCGGGTGGTCGCGCTCTACGGCGGTACGGGCGCCACCCAGCACTGGATATCCAACGCCACCCGCACCGACTACCAGCCCGCCTCGACCTTCAAACCGGTGGTGCTCGCCTCCGCGCTGGAGAACGGCGCCGAGACCCAGGACGGCCGGAAGATCGGCGTCAACACGAGGTACGACGGCACCAGCAAGCGGCCGGTCGAGGGCAGCGACACCCCGTACGCCCCGGAGAACGAGGACGACCGCGACTACGGCCGGGTCAGCGTCCAGACCGCGATGAACAAGTCCATCAACTCCGTCTTCGCGCAGATGGTCGTGGACGTCGGCCCGCCCGAGGTCAAGAAGACCGCCCTGGACCTGGGGATGCGGGACAAGGGCTTCCCCGAACGGCCCGCGATCACCCTCGGCACGATGAACGCCTCCACCTGGGACATGGCGGGTGTGTACGCGACGCTCGACAACCACGGCAGGAAGATCACGCCGACGATCGTGAAGTCCGCCGAGCACAAGGACCGTACGGTCGAGATCCCCGACCCGGTCGGGAAGCAGGTGATCAGCCGGGAGACGGCCGACACCGTCACCGGAGTCCTCCAGGGCGTCGTCGACAACGGCTCGGGTTTCGAGGCCGACACCTCCGCCTATGACGCGGCGGGCAAGACCGGTACCTCGGAGAACAACTGGTCCGCGTGGTTCTCCGGCTACACCCCGCAGCTCACCACGGTCGTCGCGCTGTTCGGTGAGTCCACCAAGGAGGGCGGCGGGCAGGTCAGCCTGACCGGCACCGCCAACTCCGGCCGGGCCAACGGCGGCGGCTTCCCCGCCAAGATCTGGGCCGATTACACCCTGGCCGCGCTGAACGGCGGCTCCGACGCGGCGTTCGACCTGGACATCCCGGTGCCCGTGCGGGAGACACCGTCGGCGCCGGTGGCCCCGAGCAGCCCGGAACAGACCCCGTCCACGGCCCCCTCGCAGTCGGCGCCCCCGGAGCCCACCTCGTCCGACTCGGCATCGAGCCCGCCCCCCTCGGAGTCGCCCGGGGAGAGCTCACCGAGCACGGAGCCCGGCGGGGGAGACCCGAGCAGCCCGGGGAGCAGTGAGTCGAGCGGTACCCCGCCGGGCGCGAACGACCCCAACGGCGGGTCGGCGCCGGGCAACCCGTAGGGCGTGTCGCATACGGACGCACGCGGACGCGCTCGCCGGACGCACGCGCACGCGGTCGCCGCTCGCGCTGATCACAGCAGGGGTGTCGCCGAGGTGAGCCCAGAAGCCGCCAATAGTTGATCTTGGGTTCCGCATTGACGGAGCCGTCACCCATTCGGCTCAGTGTCGTTGGTGTGACGTTGGGCTGTCGTCTGAGCCGGGTGGGGAATCTTGACCTCGATCGAGCGGACCGCGTACCCGCGGTTCAAGCGGCTGATCACCGCGCATGAGCTGCATCTGTTCTTCTCGCCGACGTGGGAGGAGGCAGCGTGGGCCGCTGAGCGGATGGACGCCGATGGCCATCAGCTTTCGCTGCTGCTGGCGCTGAAGTCGTATCAGCGGATGGGGCGGTTCCCGAAGCCGGACGAGTACCCGGAAATAGTGGTCGACTTCGTCCGCCGTGCGGTGGAGCTGCCGGAGGGCACCACGTCTTTGTGGGCGACGGGCCGGACCGCCGAGCGGCAGCGTACGGAGGTGCGCCGCCGGGTGGGCGCGATGTACGACCAGGCTAGGGCCCGCCGGATCGCCGAGGAGTCGATCCGCAAGGAGGCCGCAGCGAAGAACAGCCCGGCTGACCTGATCAACATCGCACTGGAGAAAGTGGTGGAGGCCGGGCTGGAGCTGCCGGCGTTCTCCACCTTCGACGCGATGGCCTCGACCGTGCGCAAAGAGGTGAACGCCTCGATCTGCGCGGGCATCCACGACCGGATGAGCGCGCCGGAGCGGGCGGGGCTGCTGCGGCTGCTGGAGGAGCGCCAGAGCGACGGCACGACGCTGTTCAATCGGCTCAAGAAGCCCGCCCAGGGCCCGACTTGGTCACACAAGAACCTGGCCAAGCGGCTGGAATGGGTGGACGGGATCGGCGATACGGGCGTGTGGATGGACGACATCGCGGCAGGGAAGATCACCGATTTCGCCGGGGAGGCGGACGCGGTGACCGCGAGCCTTCTTGTGTGAGCACTGGCCGTACAGGCGAAGCGACGCCCGAAGCCAGCTCATTTGGCTTCGGGCGCTGCGTGTCTGGTGGTGTGGTGTCAGGCGCGGGTGGGAGCGATGTAGGGCCGGGCGGCGCACCATGAGGCCGACAAGGACAGTCTTGGCGGTGCCGCCAGCGAAGTCCTTGTCATGTTCTGGTCGAACATCAACCCGTACGACACCTTCCGCCTCGCGATGGCAAGCGGCTCGATCTGGGCTGCCTGTCAGCTTGCCTCGGCAACGCCCGGCTGAGGCGACCTCGGCGTCCCGGCGCCCGCAGGGGGCGCGGCGGCGATAATGGTGTCGAGCATCGTGCGCGACGCCTGCAGGTCCTCGATGGCGCGGGTGATCCGCTCGCCCTCCCGGCGCAGCTGGGCGAGCAGGTCCGGACAGGTGGGCACGAGGCGCTCGTCGTCCGTCCGGATGCACGGCAGAACCTGAGCGATCAGAGCGGTCGGAAGACCTGCCGCCAGCAGACAGCGAATACGGCGCACCGTCTCGACGTCCGACTCGCCGTAGACGCGGTAGCCGCTGGGCAGCCGCTCGGGCGTCAGCAGTCCTTGCTGCTCGTAGTAGCGCAGCAGTCGCTCGTGGACTCTGGTGCGCCGCACCATCTCTTTCATGCGCATGCCGCCCGCCTCATCCCTGCTCCCCTTGCGCCACTACTTGACTCTGACACTGATGTCGGAGTTTAGCGTCGGCCGCATGACCACTGACCATGCGCTTCCCACCCCTCACCTTGATGTCCTCGTGCAGGGGCGCGGCCCCGCACTCCTGCTCGCCCACGGCGCCGGCGGCGGCATCGAGGGAAACTTCGGCCTCGTCCTCGACGACCTCGCCCAGGACCACACCCTCGTCGGTCCGCACTACCCCGGTGCGGGTGGCTCCCCCGCAGCCGTCGAACCACTGGACCTGGACGACCTCGCCGACCGCCTGGTCGCGGCCGCCATCGCAGCCGGCCCGGACTCCTTCACCGTCCTCGGAGAGTCCCTCGGCAGCGCCGTGGCCGTCCGGATCGCCACACGCCACCCCAACCGTGTCCGGGCCCTCGTCCTCACTGCCGGCTTCCCTACCGCCGACCCCGTCCTGGCGCTCGCCGCCCAGCTGATCAAATCCCTGGCGTTCGCCGGTCAGTGGGACGACCTCGCACGACTCGCCCTCCTGTCCTGCATGTCTCCGGCGGACCTGGCGGACGTCGAACCGGCCGACCTCGACGCACCAGTCGCCCAGACTTTGGCCGCGATGCCGCCGGGCACGTTGGACCACTTCGACCTGGTGTCCCGCGTGGACGTCCGGACCGACCTGGCGAAGGTGTCCGCACCCACCCTGGTGGTGGCGCCGACCGGCGACCGGCTGGTGCTGCCCGAAAGCTCGTACCGCCTGGCGGCTGGCATCCCAGGCTCCCAGCTGATCGAACTGCCCGGCGCCGCCCACGTCCTGAACGCGGCAGACCGAGCGACCTGGCTCCGCCACGTCCGCGAGTTCCTCGCCGCTCTGCCCGCCACGTCAGCGTGAGCGCACCGCTCCTCACGGATCAGGCCGGTCCGCCCACGAAGTCGCCAGCCCGGCGCCGGGCCGGCCTGCTCGTTCTCGCCACTACGACCTTCGTCGTCGTCACCACAGAGCTGCTGCCGGTCGGGCTGCTGACGCCGATCAGCGACGATCTGGGAGTCGCGCGATCACGGGTGGGGCTGCTTGTCACCGTGTACGCCTTCACCGTCGGACTGACGGCAGCTCCGCTCACCCATCGGACCGCGGGCTGGCCGCGCAAGCGCCTCTACATCACCGTCAGTGCGGTCTTCTCCCTCGGCACCGTGCTCTCTGCGGCCGCGGTGAGCTACCCGATGCTTTCGATCGGCCGGTTCCTTTGCGGGATGGCGCACGGGGTCTTCTGGTCGATCGTCGCCGGATACGCCGCCGCGCTCGCCACGCCCGGCCGCTCGGGCCGCGCAACAGCTGTCGTCTTCGTCGGAAACTCGACGGCCCTCGTCCTGTGCGTCCCCCTGGGCACCGTCCTCGGCGGCGTCGTCGGATGGCGCGGTGCCTTCTGCGCCGCGGCGGCCCTCGGTCTCGGGGCACTCGCCGCCGCCCAGCGACTCTTGCCCGACATTCCCAACCGCCCCGCCCCGCCCCGCCGCAGCCGACATGCCTCGGCGATGCGCTGCGCCTGCCTGGCCTACGACACATGGTGACAGCAACCGCGCTGCTCGTCCTCGGACACTTCACCGTCTACACCTACGTGACCCCGCTCCTGCACGACGCCGCTGCCTTCAGCGAGGCCGCCACCAGCATGCTCCTGGCCTTGTACGGACTGGCGGGCTTCCTGGGGACCTGGCTCGGCGGTGTCCTGGGGGACCGTCGCCCGCACACCGTCCTGCTCAGCACCATCGCCCTGATGGCCGGCTCACTGGTTCTGCTCGGTGCGAGCGTCCGGCTGCAGCCACTCGCGGTGGTGGCCGTGGCCCTGTGGGGCGTTGCCTTCGCCGCACTGCCGGTAACGCTGCAATCGAGTGTTCTCCGCCTGGGAGCACCCGCGCCCGACGCGGCGTCCTCCTGGTACGTCTCCGCGTTCAACCTTGGTATCGGAGGAGGAGCCCTCACCGGCGGACTGCTGAGCAGCTCCCCGGTGGCGATGCTCCCTTGGACCGCCCTGATCCCCGTAGTACCGGCCTTCGTCTTTGCCTGGACCACGCGGGCAGCCTTCCCACATCCGCCGTCGCGGTAAATGCCGGATTTACTGCGGCGGAGCTTCTACCGTGATCAACGCGACCTGCGGCGGACTCTCCGGCCACCGCAGGCGAGGTGTACGCATTTACTGCGGCAGTGCTGGAAGGGCAGGCGGGCGTGGCGATCGAACCAGTGACCGAACTCGGTAGCGGGGGCGCGCTCCGGCTGCCGCGCGCCCGGGTGGTGCCCCTGTCCGCCCCGCCCACGTCGTACACCGCGGCGGTCGAGCGTTACCTCACAGGCGCGGGCATCGCCAAATCCTCCGCACGGATCTACCGGATCTCACTGACGACGTGGGGATGGATGCTCGCCAGCGAACCCGCGCCGGCCGGACCCGCCCGCCGGGGCGCGAAGCCGCCTGTCTTCCCCCTCGCCGCGAACGACGACCCAGCGCTGCCCGAGGTGCTGGCCGAACTGGCGGCGGCCCGGGCGGACGAGATGGACGCCGACACCGTCAACCGCGAGCTGTCCATCGCACGCAAGGCGATCGGCTGGTGGCAGCGCCAGGGCTGGATCGAAAGCGATCCAACGATCGGCATCGAGCGGCGGCCGGCACCGCCGGACCGCACCAAGGCCCTGGCGGAGAACCAGATCGCCGCCCTGTGGCGCCTGGACATCGGACTCAGGGAGAAGACGTTCTGGAAGATGCTCTATGAGTCCGCCGCGCGGGCCGATGAGGTGCTGTGCCTGAATGTGGAGGACCTGTACCCGGCGGACAAGCGGGGCAGGATCACCGCCAAGGGCGGGGCGACCGAGTGGATTCACTGGCAGTCCGGCACCGCCCAGCTGCTGCCTCGCCTGATCGCCCGCCGCACTCGCGGACCGCTGTTCCTCACCGGCCGCAGGGCCCCGGCCGCGACAGCGACGCTCGACATGTGCCCGGAGACCAGCCGAGCGCGGCTCTCCTACCGCCGGGCCGAGGAGATCTTTGAGGAGAACACCCGGCTGCTGGCCAATCCGCTCACCTCACCCGAGGACAACGAGGAACTGGACGGCTGGACGCTGCACCGGCTGCGGCACTCCGCGCTCACCCACGACGCGGAAGGCGGCGCCTCCCCCCCGATGCTGCTGGCCCGCTCCCGCCACACCTCCGTCCGCTCCCTGGAGCGGTAAGCCCGCCCCGGCGTCGACGCGGTCGCCCGGCACGTCGCCGAACGCGACCCCGCCGCCCGAAGGAAGCACTGAAGCTTCAAGATCAACTATTGGCGGCTTCTGGGCTCACCTCGGCGACACCCCCAGCATGTCCGGCGACCGCGTCCGTACGTCAGCCGCCGTTCGCCTTCTTGGCGATCCGGTCGCCGATCACCTTGTCGATATTGCGCCAGTACTGGAGTGCCCGGTCCAGAACAGGACGGGACACCCCCTGCGCCAGATGCCCGGAGACATTCGACACCAGCCGGTCCCGCGCCGCGTCGTCCAGCACCTGACGGACCTGCGTGCCGGCCTGGCCCCAGTCGTCGTCCTCGCGGTGCAGCTTGTACGCCTCGCGCACCATCTCGCCGGCCGCGGCCCAGCCCGCCGGGTCGCCGAACCGGTCCACATCGGCGGCGGGGCCACCGTACGAGTTCGGTGCGTACGGCCTCGCCGCGTTCGACGCCTCGTACCGCATCGGACCGTCCTTGGCGTACGAATTCACCTGCGAGCGCGCCCTGTTGGGCGGCAGCTGGGCGTAGTTCGGGCCGATCCGGTAGCGGTGCGTGTCCGGGTACGAGAAGAGCCGGCCGAGCAGCATCTTGTCCGGGGACGGGCCGACGCCCGGCACCAGATTCGAGGGCTCGAACGCGGCCTGCTCGATATGGATGAAGAAGTTGTCCGGATTCTTGTTGAGCGTCATCCGGCCGACATCGATCAGGGGGTAGTCGCCGTGCGGCCACACCTTGGTCAGATCGAACGGATTGAAGCGGTAGTCGGCCGCGTCCTCGAACGGCATGATCTGGACCTTCAGGCTCCAGGTCGGCGCGTTCCCGGACTCGATCGACTCGTACAGATCACGGCGGTGGTGGTCACCGTCCGAGCCCGCCATCGCGTCGGCGTCGGCCTGGGTGAGGTGGTCGACACCCTGATCGGTCTTGAAGTGGTATTTCACCCAGAACCGCTCACCGGCGCCGTTCACCCACATATAGGTGTGCGAGCTGTAGCCGTTCATGTGCCGGAAGGACTTCGGGATACCCCGGTCGCCCATCAGCCAGGTGACCATGTGCGCGGACTCGGGGGAGAGTGTCCAGAAGTCCCACTGCATGTCGTTGTTGCGCAGCCCGGTGGCCGGGTGGCGCTTCTGCGAGCGGATGAAGTCCTGGAACTTCATGGGGTCGCGTACGAAAAAGATCGGCGTGTTGTTGCCGACCATGTCGTAGTTGCCGTATTCGGTGTAGAACTTCAGCGCGAAGCCACGGGGGTCGCGCCAGGTGTCGGGCGAGCCGAGCTCACCCGCGACCGTGGAGAACCGGGCCAGCATGTCGGTGCGCCTGCCCGGCTGGAAGAGGTCGGCCTTGGTGAACTGGCTGACGTCATTGGTCACTTCGAAGATTCCGTACGCGCCCGCGCCCTTCGCGTGGACCACCCGCTCGGGAACCCGTTCCCGGTTGAACTGGGCCATTTTCTCGATGAGGTAGTGGTCCTGCATCAGGATGGGGCCGTCGGGGCTGATGGAGAGCGAATGCTCGTCGCTCTCCACCGGAACGCCGGCGTTGTTGGTCGTGTAGGGAGTCTTGGGGGATGACGCGGTCACGAGCGGGCCTCCCGTCGATAGAGGGCCCGGGAAATGAGGGACCAGGGGACCAGGGAGTGATCCCAGGCCCTGTCCCGGGCTGGGACAGCGGTCACTACGGCCGCCTGCCCCAGCTAACCTCTACGACACCTCGTCGGCAACATATACCCTTAGGTCCGTTTCATCCCTGTGTTCCCTGTGCTCCCCGATCCGCTGCTCCTGGTCCGCGTCCACGACCTGGGTCCGGGCAGGACCTACGTCCGCGTCGGGATCTCGAACCAGACCACCTTGCCGGTGGAGAGCCGGGTCGCTCCCCAGCGCCGCGCCAGCCGGTTGACCAAGAACAACCCCCGGCCGCCCTCGTCGGTGTCGCGGGCCCGTCGCTGCCGGGGCAGCTGGGGCGAATCGTCCCCGACCTCACAGCGCAGTACGTCCGTACGGAGAAGCCGCAACGTCACCGGACGCTCCGCGTACCGCACGGCATTGGTCACGACCTCGCTGATCAGCAGCTCGACCGAGTCGCTCAGCTCCTCCATGTCCCAGCGGGCCAGCGCACGCCGGGCCAGCCGCCGGGCCCGGCCCGGAGCCGCGTCCTCCGGCTCCAGGAACCAGTACGCGACATCACTGGGCGCGATCCCGTCGAAACGCGCGGCGAGCAGCGCGATGTCATCGTCCCGGTCGCCGGGGCCCAGGACATCGAGGACGTCGTCGCAGAGCGCCTCCAGCGGCGGTGAGTGGTCGGGTCCGGTCAGCTGCGCGGTAGCCGCGAGCCGCTCCCGCAGCTGCTCGATCCCCGTCCACACGTCCCGCAGCCGGGACTCGACGAGCCCGTCCGTGTAGAGGAGCAGGGTCGCTCCCGCGGGCGCGTCCAGCTCGACGGCCTCGAAGTCCACCCCGCCGACCCCGATCGGCGCCCCGGGCGGCACCCGGAGCACCTCCGCCCGGCCGCCCAGGTGCAGCAGTATGGGCGGCGGGTGACCGGCGTTGGCGATGGTGATCCGGTGCGAGACCGGGTCGTACACCGCGTAGAGGCAGGTCGCCATCCGGTCCGTGCCGAGCCGCTGGGCCTGCTCGTCCAGATGGTGCAGCACCTCCTGCGGCGGCAGATCGAGACCGGCGAGGGTCTGCGCGGTCGTCCGCAGCTGGCCCATGATCGCCGCGGAGGTCATGGAGTGGCCCATGACATCGCCGACGACCAGCGCGACCCTGCTGCCGGGCAGTGGGATCGCGTCGTACCAGTCGCCGCCTACCCGCGCGGTCTCGGCGGCCGGCAGATAGCGGGACGCCAGTCGTACGCCGGTCGGCTGGGGCAGGTTCTCCGGCAGCATCGTGCGCTGGAGCTCATCGGCGATATACGCCTCGCGGCCGTACAGCACCGCCTTGTCGATGCCCAGCGCCGTATGTGTCGCCAGCTGCGCCGCGACCAGCAGATCGTTCGGCTCGAAGGCGGCCCGGTCAGGTCTGCGCAGGAAGACCGCGGCGCCGATGACCCGCCGCCGGCCGCGCAGCGGCGCGAGGATCGCGCGGTGCCCGGACGGTACGGTGCGGTCGGCGCCGAGCAGCTCAGGCAGTGCGGCACGGGCCGCGGCCGAGTCGCCGAAGACCGGACGTACGCCCCGCAGCACCTCGGAGAGCGCGCCGCCGGAGCGCACCTCGCACAGCTCGGCGGCCGGGATCACGTCCGACTGCGGGTCGAGGATCGGCAGCCGCAGACCTTCGCTCAGCTGGACCGGGATGCCGGCGGCGCCCTCCGTGTCGTCGTCGGTCAGCCGCAGCCGGTCCGTACGCCGCAGCCGCAGCACGAACGGCGACACCGGGCGCTCGTCACCGACGGGCAGCGGATCGCGCAGATAGACCAGTATGGCGTCGGAGAACGTCGGTACGGTCGCCCGGCACAGCCCGAGCACGATCTCGTCCAGGTCTATGCCGCGTGCGATCCGCCGGGTCGCGGCTCCCACGAAGCGCAGCCGGTCGCCCTCGCGCCGCGCCGTCGCGACGGGGTCCGGCACCGGCACCACGGGCTGCGGCACGGCGGAGGCGCCGGCCTCCTGCCGCGGCCTGGTGCGTTCCTGCGACCGGGCAACCAGTGGTTGCCGGCCTTCGTGGGAGGGGGGATGCTCCGTCACGCGTGGGATTCCGTCCGTCCGGGCCGGGGGTGCGATGCGATCGTTTCGACTGGCGAAACTACCGCGCGGCAGGCGGCGTCGACAGGGCGGCAGCCCTTACGCACGGCTCCACCCCCTCGTAGTGGCTCACGGTCGTAGTTGTGCGGGTCGTTGCGGGCGAACAGTGTGACGTGTGCGGTCGTATGCGATGTGACCAGTGGTCAGCCGGCTTTCCGTACCGGCCTGTTGCCCCGCTCCGGTCTTCCGGAGGACGATCCTACGTTTCAACCCCGGGGGCGTATCAAGGATCTCACGAGGTCGTATGCGTCCGAGCGCGTTCCCGGACGTGAATCAGTCACTTCACCGCGGCCGTACGGTGAGTTCCCTCAGGGCGTCAGCCGCGCCGCCGTACGGTCCCAGTCCGCGGGCAGCTCCGGCACCGGCCAGTGCGGCTCGGGCCGCCAGTGCTCCCAGCCGTCGTTGTACGGGGCGCCCCACGCGTTGATCACCTCGATCGCCGCGCGCCCGGCCTCCCCGACCCGGCGCGCCTGCGCCGGTGTCATCAGGCCGTCGTGCTGCGCCTGCGCGAACTCGTCCTCGTCGCGCCAGCGCCAACTGCGGTCCGGATAGACGTCGATGTCGAGGAAATGGTCCTCCGAATCGATGCCTCCCGTCCAACGGGTACGCGGCTCCTCCAGGTTGACGTACCAGTTCTGGAACCGCCAGCCGCGCTCCCACCACAGCCACACCGACCAGGGCTCGCCGGGTCTCGCCAGCTTCAGCACGCCCATCCCGTACCACCGGTCGTGCACCACCGTGCGCGGCTTGGTATAGCGGGTGGCAAGCGGCTCGCGGTGGACCGGGGTGCCGTCCGCGAGGGCCGGCCTCACACACGGGGTGTCCGGCGCGAGCCAGGCCGCGAGCAGGTCGTCGGTGTCCTGCACGACCGTGACAGGACGGCAGATGTGCACGCGGTTCCCGGCATTCTCCCGGTACCGCCACAGGATCTGTGTGCCGGGCGCCCAATGCTGCCCGTTCGTCGCCCTCACCGTCGCTGTCATGCGCAGATCCTAGGGCCTGTCCTCAAAGTAGCGCCGTCCGCCCGAAGGGCGGGCCCGGCGGGACTTTGAAGACACGCTCTAGGTCCTGTCCGGTCGATCTTCGCGGATCAGCCCGCGGCGTCTGGTGCCGTGCATCGCAAGGCGAAGGATCGCCCATGTACTGACGTACTTGGGCGACTCCGACAACGCCGCGAGGTGCGGTGCCAGGCGTCGCGGGCCCGCGAAGATCGGCCGGACAGGACCTAGGCGGTGGCGTACGGGCGCCACGGCACACCTCACGTATTCACGGCCGTGTCATGCGCAGCACATCCAGCGCCTCGTCGAGCTGCTCCAGGGTGAGATCCCCGCGCTCCACATAGCCGCCCGCCAGAACCGTCTCGCGGATCGTCGTGTGCTCGGCGAGGGACCGCTTGGCGACCCTCGCGGCCTCCTCGTACCCGAGGTACTTGTTCAGCGGGGTGACCACGGACGGCGACGACTCGGCGTACTCGCGGGCCCGCTCCACATGGGCCGTGATGCCGTCGACCGTACGGTCCGCGAGCAGCCGGGAGACGTTCGTGAGCAGCCGTACGGACTCCAGGAGGTTCTTGGCGATCACCGGGAGCATCACGTTCAACTCGAAGTTCCCGGCGGCGCCGGCCGTCGCGACCGTGGCGTCATTGCCCATGACCTGCGCGGCGACCATCAGCACGGCCTCCGGGATCACCGGATTGACCTTGCCGGGCATGATCGAGGAGCCGGGCTGGAGATCGGGGAGGCTGATTTCGGCCAGACCGGTGCGAGGGCCCGAGGCCATCCAGCGCAGATCGTTGGCGATCTTCGTGAGGGAGACGGCGAGCGTACGGAGCTGGCCCGAGGTCTCCACCAGTCCGTCGCGGGCGCCCTGCGCCTCGAAGTGGTCACGGGCCTCCGTCAGCGGCAGCCCGGTCGCGCGCGCGACCTCCGCGATGACGGCAGCGGAGAAGCCGGGCGGCGTGTTGATGCCGGTGCCCACCGCCGTACCGCCGAGGGGAAGTTCGGCGAGCCGGGGCAGCGAGGCCGTCAGCCGCTCGCCCGCGTACCGGATCTGGGCGGCGTAGCCGCCGAACTCCTGGCCCAGGGTGACGGGCGTGGCGTCCATCAGATGCGTACGGCCCGACTTCACGACGTCCCGGAAATCCTGGGCCTTGCGCTCCAGGGAGGCGGCGAGACGGTCCAGCGCCGGCATCAGTTCGCCGGTGACGGCGGCGGTCGCGGCGATATGGATGCTCGACGGGAAGACGTCGTTGGAGCTCTGCGAGGCGTTCACATGGTCGTTCGGATGGACCTCACGGCCGAGACGCTCGGTGGCGAGCGTGGCGAGCACCTCGTTGGTGTTCATGTTCGAGGAGGTGCCGGAACCCGTCTGGAAGACGTCCACCGGGAAGTGCTCGTCCCAGCGGCCGTCCGCGACCTCGGCCGCCGCGTCCCGGATGGCGTCCGCGATGTCCTTGTCGATCACGCCGAGATCGGCGTTGACCTTGGCCGCGGCGGACTTGATGCGGGCCAGGGCCTCGATATGGGCGCGTTCCAGGCGCTGTCCCGAGACGGGGAAGTTCTCCACCGCGCGCTGCGTCTGGGCACGCCACTTGGCGTGGGCGGGGACCCGTACCGTGCCCATGGAGTCGTGCTCGGTCCGGTACTGGTTCTCGTCGGTCGTCATCGTCGTCGTACCTCCTGCAAGGGTGAGCGTCCGGCTGATCCGATGTGTTCCCCCGTACGTTCCCCGGGAGTGTCGTGGAGACGGGTCATGGAGACGGGTCATGGAGACGGGAACGCCCTCCCCGGAGGAAGGCCGGGGAGGGCGCGTCGAAGGGGCCGTGCGGGGCCCCGGGGGAGCCTGGCGGTGCCAGGCGGTCGGGGGGCGTCAGGCGAGACCGGGGCCGCGTACCGGGATGCTGGTGAACGTCGGTGCCGGGGCCGGCTCGGTGAAGAAGTCGTTGCCCTTGTCGTCCACGACGATGAACGCGGGGAAGTCCTCCACCTCGATCTTCCAGACCGCCTCCATGCCCAGCTCCTCGTACTCGACGACCTCGACCTTCTTGATGCAGTCCTGGGCGAGCCGGGCCGCCGGGCCGCCGATCGAGCCGAGATAGAAGCCGCCGTGCGTGCCGCACGCGTCGGTGACCTGCTTCGAGCGGTTGCCCTTGGCGAGCATGACCTTCGAGCCGCCCGCCGCCTGGAACTGCTCCACGTACGAATCCATCCGGCCGGCGGTCGTCGGGCCGAACGAGCCCGAGGCGTACCCCTCGGGCGTCTTCGCCGGGCCCGCGTAGTAGACCGGGTGGTCCTTCAGGTACTGCGGCATCTCCTCGCCCGCGTCGAGCCGCTCCTTGATCTTGGCGTGCGCGATGTCACGGGCCACCACGAGCGGTCCGGTGAGCGAGAGCCGCGTCTTGACCGGATACCGCGTCAACTCGGCGAGGACGGCATCCATCGGACGGTTGAGGTCGACCCGCACGACCTGTCCCTCGTCGAGGTGTTCGTCGGTGGTCTCCGGGAGGAAGCGCGCCGGGTCCTTCTCCAGCCGCTCCAGGAAGACACCCTCGGCGGTGATCTTCGCGACGGCCTGCCGGTCGGCCGAGCAGGAGACGGCGATCGCGACCGGCAGCGAGGCGCCGTGCCGCGGCAGCCGCACCACCCGTACGTCATGGCAGAAGTACTTGCCGCCGAACTGCGCGCCGATACCGATCTTCTGCGTCAGCTCGAAGACCTTCTCCTCCAGCTCCTTGTCACGGAAGCCGTGGCCGGTCGGCGAGCCCTCGGACGGCAGCTCGTCCAGATAGTGAGCGGAGGCGTACTTCGCGGTCTTGAGCGCGAACTCGGCGGACGTACCGCCCACCACGATCGCCAGGTGGTAAGGCGGGCACGCGGCCGTACCGAGCGAACGGATCTTCTCCTCCAGGAACTTCATCATGGAGGCCTCGTTGAGGACCGCCTTGGTCTCCTGGTAGAGGAACGACTTGTTGGCGGAGCCGCCGCCCTTCGCCATGAAAAGGAACTTGTACGCGCCGCCGTCGGTCGCGTACAGCTCGATCTGCGCGGGCAGGTTCGAGCCGGTGTTCTTCTCCTCCCACATGGTGAGCGGAGCCATCTGCGAATAGCGCAGATTCAGCTTCGTGTACGCGTCGTAGACACCGTGCGAAAGGGCTTCCTCGTCGCCGCCGCTCGTCAGTACGTTCTGCCCGCGCTTGCCCATCACGATCGCCGTACCGGTGTCCTGGCACATGGGCAGCACGCCCGCGGCCGCGATGTTCGCGTTCTTGAGGAGGTCGAGCGCCACGAACTTGTCGTTCGAGGACGCCTCGGGGTCGTCCACGATCCGGCGCAGCTGGGCGAGATGAGTCGGGCGCAGATAGTGCGAGATGTCATGCATCGCCTCGGCGGCGAGCGTACGCAGGGCTTCCGGCTCGACCTTGAGGAACGTACGGCCGTCGGC
Organism: Streptomyces sp. NPDC102274; assembly: GCF_044766385.1. Taxonomy (NCBI): domain Bacteria; kingdom Bacillati; phylum Actinomycetota; class Actinomycetes; order Kitasatosporales; family Streptomycetaceae; genus Streptomyces; species Streptomyces sp. NPDC102274. The sequence goes on from NZ_JBIWLW010000003.1 coordinate 65,236, forward strand.
CTCGAAGGTGGAGACACCTTCGGCGGTCACCAGCCGGTACGGCGTGGTGTCCTCTCCCAGCGGAAGCAGATCCGAGTACGTAAACTCCGGCATTACGGCCATTCCTCACTCGACAGACAGCGGCGTGGCCTCCATTGGCGACGCGCGGCGCGTCCTCCAGCGTAGGGCGCGGCACCGACAGCGATGCTGTGAGGTAAGGCTCAGTCGCGACTGCTCGCGGGGGCGTGGCGGTTCTTCCACCATGTCCGGTCCGGACAGGGCCTAGTCGCGATCTATCGCGTTTCGCTACCCTGGGGTCGTGGACCTCGAAAAGCACCCTCAGAAGCCGGTCACGCAGAAGCCGGTCGCGCCGGCGGAGCCCCCGGCCATCCGGGCCTCCGACGCCGACCGTGACCGGATCGCGGACATCCTCCGGGAGGCCCTCGCGGAGGGCCGGCTGGACGCCGAGGAGCACGCCGAGCGGATCGACTCCGTGTACCGGGCCAAGACCGTCGCCGAACTGGAGCCGCTGGTACGTGACTTGCCGGTCACCGGAGCCGACGGCCGCCGGGCCGCCCCGGGCGAGTCCTCGTCGGGCTCGTACAAATACGGCCCGGAGGACCCCTCGGCCCCCGCCGAGAACCTCGTCGCGATCTTCAGCAGTTCGACCCGCAAGGGCCGCTGGCGCATCGGCCGCAAGACCAACGCCTTCGCGCTCTTCGGCAATATCGAGATCGACCTGACCGAGGCGCTCTTCGGGCAGCGGACCACCGTGATCAACGCGACGTCGATTTTCGGCAATGTCGAGATCACGGTCCCCGAGAACATCTCGCTGCGCGGCAACGGCACCGGAATCTTCGGCAATTTCGAGGTGCTCACGCTGGAGGCCGAAGAGCAGGACGCGCCGACGGTGATCGTGAACGGGTACTCGGTGTTCGGCAATGTCGAGGCCAAGCCGAAGCGCGGCAAGTTCATCGCCGATCTCCGTAATCAGCTCCGCAAGCACTTCGGCCACTGACTCGTCCGGTTCGTTCGGCTCGTACGGTTCGTCGGGCTCATTCGGCTCGGCCGCTTCCGGCCGAAGCCGTCCTGTCACGTGGGCGTCCGGGATTCCGGACCACGTTCCGGACTCCGAACTGGCTGCCACTCAGTGCATAGGCGTGCGTACAGCGGGTAGGGAAAGCTTCATCGTCTCTCGCTCGCGAAGCCGTCGTCAGGAGTAGACCGTGCTGCAACTGCCGCATCAGCCCCTGCAGGTCGCCGCCGTACCGCCCCAGCGGAGTCCCGCTCGGGAGGATCAGGCCGGGCCCTGGCATTCGGAGGCGGTGTGCCGCCGGGACGAAGCCGGATTGTTCTTCGCCCCTTCCAAGGAGCCGACAGCCGCGAGACTGGCACGGGAGGAGGCCGCGAAGCGGGTCTGTGCCCGTTGTCCGGTCATGGTCGACTGCCGGGAGCATGCCCTGCTCCAGCCCGAGCCGTACGGGGTGTGGGGCGGGCTGACCGCGGCCGAGCGCCGAGTGGTGCTGGCCCGTCGCAGGCGGCGCGAGGTGGAGCTGCGGAAGGCCGCCGCGCCGGGCGACCGGATCGCCGCCGCCGGTTGAAGCGTGGCGGTACGTACGTACGTGGCGGTACGTGCGTATACGGAGGGGGCGCCCCGCCGCACAGCCGGGGCGCCCCTCCGTATACGCCATGGGCCATGAAGGCCCTTGCGCCGTATGCCGTTTCAAGCCCGTACGCGCCAACGGCCAGGATCCCCGGCTACTTGGCGCGGTCGAAGTCGATCGTGCTGTAGGCCCGGAGCTTCGAGAGCCGATGGGTCGAGTCGATCTGCCGGATCGTGCCCGACTTCGAGCGCATGACCAGGGACTGGGTGGTCGCGGTCTCCGAGCGGTAGCGCACCCCGCGCAGCAGTTCGCCGTCCGTGATGCCCGTGGCGACGAAGAAGACGTTGTCGCCACTGACCAGATCGTCCGTGGACAGGACGCGGTCCAGATCGTGCCCGGCGTCGATCGCGTGCTGCCGCTCGGCCTCGTCCTTGGGCCACAGCTTGCCCTGGATGACACCGCCGAGGCACTTTATGGCGCACGCCGAGATGATGCCCTCGGGGGTGCCGCCGATGCCCATCAGCAGGTCGATGCCGGTGCCGTCGCGCGCGGCCATGATCGAACCGGCCACATCGCCGTCGGAGATGAACTTGATCCGCGCGCCCGTCTCCCTGATCTCCTTGACGATGCCGTCGTGGCGGGGGCGGTCGAGGATGACGACGGTGACATCCTCGGGCGAGGAGCGCTTGGCCTTGGCGACCCGGCGGATATTGACCGCGACGGGCGCGTTGATGTCGACGAAGTCGGCCGCCTCGGGGCCGGTGACCAGCTTGTCCATGTAGAAGACCGCGGACGGGTCGAACATGGCCCCGCGGTCGGCGGCGGCCAGGACGGCGATCGCGTTCGGCATGCCCTTGGCGTTCAGGGTGGTGCCGTCGATGGGGTCCACGGCGATGTCGACCTCGGCGCCGGAGCCGTCACCGACATGCTCGCCGTTGAACAGCATCGGGGCTTCGTCCTTCTCACCCTCGCCGATGACGACCACGCCGTTCATCGACACGGTGGAGACGAGCGTGCGCATGGCGTTCACCGCGGCGCCGTCGGCGCCGTTCTTGTCACCGCGCCCGACCCACCGGCCGGCCGCCATCGCGGCGGCTTCGGTGACCCGGACGAGCTCCAGTGCGAGGTTGCGGTCGGGTGCCTCGGGAGACACCTCAAGGGGAGGCGGGAGGTGATGCTCGGTCATCGGAACGCACCTTTCTGTACGGCGACGGCCGTAAAAGAGGGTGATACGACTCTATCCGTACATCGATAAAATGAGCAGTGGGCCCCACGTATGAGCGCCGCGCCGTGATGCGACGATGGGGCGGTGGCGAGTAAGCGAGGCAAACAGACGGTGCGGGACCTGTTCCTGTCGATGGCGGTCATCGGGGTCGTCGTCGCCGGGATCTATGTGTTCATCCCGCATGACGAGAAGGCGACCCCGGTCAAGGCGGTCGACTACCGGGTCGAGCTGCTGACCGCGCGGCGCGCGGCGCCGTACCCGGTACTGGCGCCGACGGGCCTGGCGGAGACGTGGAAGCCGACGTCCGTCTCGTACAAGCGCGAGAGCGACAACGCCTGGCATCTCGGCTACCTGGCACCGGACGGCGAGTACGTCGCGGTCGAGCAGTCGACGGGGGCCGCGGAGAAGTACGCCGCAGAGGTCAGCCAGCAGGCCGCGGACACCGGCAAGACGCAGCGGGTGGCGGGCGAGACCTGGCAGCGCTGGGAGGGGCCGAAGTACGACGCCCTGGTCCGGACGGACGGGGACGCGACGACGGTGGTGACGGGTACGGCGTCCTATGAGCGGCTGGCGGAGATGGCCGCCGCGCTGGAGGCCGACAAACCGCGGTCCGGGGAGCCGGGGTCCGGGGAGCCGCAGTCCGGGAACCCTGAGGTCGCGGAGTCCTGAGGTCGCGGAATCCTGACGGGCGAGGCCGCTGTCCGGTACGGGGTGTACGGGACAGCGGCCTCGTCGTCTGCCGGGCTCGGGCGGCTGGGCTCGGGGGGCCGGGCTCAGACGGTGGTGATGGCGTCGTCGAAGGAGAGGCGCGGGGAGCGCGGGAACCAGGCGTTCTCGCCGGGCTTGCCGATGTTGATGATCATCAGCGGGGTGTGGTCGTCGTCCAGGAACTCCTTCTGGACAGCAGCCGAGTCGAAGCCCGTCATCGGGCCCGCGGCGAGCCCGGCGGCGCGAACGCCGACGATGAAGTAGCCGGCCTGGAGCGTGGCGTTCAGCGCGGCGGCCTGCTCACGGACCGAACGGTCACCGAAGAAGTCCTTGGCCTGCGGGAAGTGCGGGAAGAGCTGGGGAAGCTCCTCGTGGAACTCGTTGTCCGCGGCCAGGATCGCGACGAGCGGCGCGGTGGCGGTCTTGTTCTGGTTGCCCTCGGCCATGAGCGGTACGAGGCGCTCGCGGGCCGCGGCGGAACGGACCAGGACGACGCGCAGCGGCGACTGGTTCATCGAGGTGGGGCCGTACTTGACCAGGTCGTAGATCGCCTGGATCTGCTCCTCGGTCACGGGCTCGTCGGAGAACGTATTGGCCGTACGTGCCTCACGGAAGAGGAGGTCCTGAGCGGCGGGGTCGAGAATGAGGGACATCTGAAGTACCTTCCGGGGCGCGATGGATCAGGCAAACAGCATTTACCGTACAACCGGATGTATGAACATTCAACAAAAACTGGCCCAGGTGACTCTACTCACAGCAGCCCCGGCAGCCCCGCAGCCCCGGCCGTCAGGTCACTGTGCCCCGTCGCCGTCCTGTTCTGACTCGTCCGCCAGGGACGCGTCGAGCCGCGCCCTGGCACCCTCCAGCCAGCGGCGGCACACCTTCGCCAGCTCCTCGCCCCGCTCCCACAGTGCCAGCGAGTCCTCCAGGGACGTACCGCCGGCCTCCAGCCGCCGTACGACCTCGATCAGCTCGTCCCGCGCCTGCTCGTAACCGAGCGTCGTGCCCTCGTCCGTCCTGGCCATGTGATCCACCCTAGCTAGTGCCCCTTCCGGCAACGTTTGCCCCGTCGGGCAAACAATGCCGGTCGCGGCACTGGTTACGCGCGCGTGGGCGCGGTCCGACAATGACAACGTCAGCGGCTGTGTGAACGATTCCGTCAGTGATTCCCTCAGCGGGTCCGGCAGCGATCACGTGGGCGATCACGTCGGCGTTCACTCGGCGACCCGCACCGTGAACTCACCCTCCGCCACCCTGGCCCGCAGCTCCTCGGCCGCGGTGACCTCCTCCGGGGAGCGTACGACCGTCCCGTCCGGCCGCTGGAGCACCGCGTACCCACGCCCCAGCGTGGCCGCCGGCGACAGCGCGACCACCCTTGCCCGGGTGTGCGACAGCTCCGAGTCGGCGCGGTCCAGCAGATGCCGCAGCACACGCCGGCTCCGGTCGGCGAGCGCGTCCACCTCGGCCGCGCGCTCGTCCACCATCCGGTGCGGCCGCTCCATCACGGGCCTCGCCAGCGCGTGGGCGAGACCGCGCTCCTCCCGGTCGAGCAGCCCCCGTACCGTCCGCAGCGCCCGGTCCCGCAGGGCCTGTACGCGATCCTGCTCCTCCCCGACGTCCGGCACGATCCGCTTCGCGGCGTCGGTCGGCGTCGAGGCCCGTACGTCCGCCACCAGGTCGAGCAGCGGCGCGTCCGGCTCATGGCCGATGGCGGAGACCACGGGCGTACGGCACGCGGCCACCGCCCGTACCAGCTGCTCGTCCGAGAACGGCAGCAGATCCTCCACGCTGCCGCCGCCGCGCGCCACGACGATCACGTCCACCTCCGGCAGCGCGTCCAGCTCCTTGACCGCCTGGACGACCTGCGCCACCGCGTTGACCCCCTGCACCGCGGTGTTGCGGACCTCGAAGCGCACCGCGGGCCACCGCCGCCGCGCGTTCTCCAGCACATCGCGCTCGGCCGCCGAGGCCCGCCCGCAGACCAGCCCGATCAGCTGCGGCAGAAAGGGCAGCGGCTTCTTGCGGTCGGCGGCGAACAGCCCCTCGGCGCCCAGGGATTTCCTCAACCGCTCCAGCCGGACGAGCAGTTCACCGATCCCGACGGGCCGTATCTCCGTGGCCCGCAGCGACAGCTGACCGCGCGGCGCGTACCACTCGGGCTTGGCCTGCACCACGACCCGCGCGCCCTCGGAGACCACATCGGCGATCGCGTCGAAGACCTGCCGGTAGCAGGTCACGCTCACCGAGATGTCGTACGACGGGTCGCGCAGCGTCAGGAAGACGACGCCCGCCCCCGGTCTGCGCGAGAGCTGGGTGATCTGTCCCTCGACCCAGACTGCCCCGAGCCGGTCGATCCATCCACCGATGAGCCGCGACACCTCGCCGACGGGCAGCGGAGCGTCCGCGGATGTGTTGAGAGCCATACCAGGGAGCGTATCGGCCGCCTGTGACATCGTTCCGAAAACCGCTTTGCGGACACGGACCGTCGCTGCGGCCCGCTGCCTCCGGCCCCGGCTACGGCTCTCCGGGCCCCGGCTATGCCCCTCCGGGCCCCCGGCTATGGCGTGCCGGTGCCGGTGCCGGTGCCGGAGAGCGGGGCCGACCGTCCGCGTCCCCGCTGCACCAGCAGCACCACCAGACCCACCGCCAGCCAGATCGCCCCCGCCAGCCGCGCCGAGCCCGCCGCCTCCACGATCACCGCGATCAGGATCACCGCGCCGATCACGGGCAGCACCACATGGGTGAACCAGCGCACCGGCCCTTCCCGGCGCCGCACCGCGAACCACCCCACCACCGACGCGTGCAGCAGCACGAACGCCGTCAGCGCCCCGATGTTCACCACCGAGACCAGCCGGTCGAGCCCGTCGGCGCGCCGGGCCGCCCATACGGCGGCCACCAGCGTCACCACCGCGGCCAGCAGCAGTGCCAGCCGGGGCACGCCCGAGTCCGTACGGGAGAGCACGCGCGGCAGCCGGCGCTCGCGGCCCATGGCGAAGAGCAGCCGTCCGGCCGCCGCCTGCGCGGCCAGCGCCGCGAACGCCGCGCCGATCGCCTTGCTGACCGCCACCAGATCGTGCAGCCAGGTGCCGACCGAGGTGTCCACCGCGTCATAGAACGCGGAGCCCTGCGCGGCCGGATCCGCGGCCAGCTCCGCCGAGGACATCGGCTCAAGCAGCGCCACGAGATAGGTCTGCGCGACGAACAGCGCGCCCGCCAGCATCAGACAGAACAGCACGGCGCGCGCCACCTGCCGCGATCCGCCCGTCACCTCTTCCGCGAACGACGCGATCGCGTCGAAGCCGAGATAGGACAGCACGGCCACCGACACCCCGCCGAGTACGGCGGCCGGTGAGAAGCCCACATCGCCCGTGAACGGCGTGGCCCAGCCGCGCGTCCCGCCGTCCTGCGCGAGCACCGCGACGGCCGACACCACGAACACCAGCAGGACGACGATCTCCATGGCGAGCACCGCCATCCCGACCCGGGCCGCCGCCCGTACCCCCCAGAGGTTGAGCAGAGTGGTGATCACGACGGCGATCGCGGTCCACACCCAGCGGTCCACGGACGGAACCAGCGCCTCCATGGCGATGCCGGCGAAGAGATAGGCGACCGCCGGGATCAGCAGATAGTCGAGCATCGCCATCCAGCCGGCGATGAATCCGGCTCCCTCGCCGAGCCCCTTGCGCGCGTACGCGAAGACGGAGCCCGCCTGCGGGGCGACCCGCACCATCTGCGCGTAACTGAACGCGGTGAACGCCATCGCGACCGTCGCCACGACGTAGACCAGGGCCACGGAGCCATGGGACTTGGCGTCGAGCGTGCCGAAGACCCCGACGGGCGCCATGGGAGCGATGAAGAGGAGTCCGTAGACGACGAGGTCGCGGAAGCCGAGCGTCCGCCGCAGTCCGCCGCCCTCGGGCCGCCGGATCGCTGCCCCCGGCCGGGCGTCCGGCCGGCCTTCCGACGGCGCGTCCGACGGCCCTTCCGACGGCGGCCCGTCAGAACCGGTGCCGGTCCCGGCCATCGCGTCCCTCCGGTCGATCACGTAGGCCCAGTCTCGGGCCGCCGCCCGTCGTCCCGCCTCTTCTGGACGGCCTTACGATGGGACGCATGACTGCCACGTCCCGCCCGTCGCCCGCCGCCACCTCCAGTGGAGACGCCGCGCGCCGCGCCGGCAAACGCGTCCTGCTCGCCGCTCCCCGTGGTTACTGCGCCGGTGTCGACCGTGCCGTGATCGCCGTGGAGAAGGCCCTGGAGCAGTACGGGGCGCCGATCTACGTCCGTCACGAGATCGTCCACAACAAGTACGTCGTCAGGACCCTGGAGAAGAAGGGCGCGATCTTCGTCGAGGAGACGGCGGAGGTCCCCGAGGGGTCGATCGTCATGTTCTCGGCCCACGGCGTCGCGCCCGTCGTCCACCAGGAGGCGGCGGACCGGAAGCTCGCCACGATCGACGCGACCTGCCCGCTGGTCACCAAGGTGCACAAGGAAGCCGTCCGGTTCGCGGACGAGGACTACGACATCCTGCTCATCGGCCACGACGGACACGAAGAGGTCATCGGTACGTCGGGCGAGGCCCCGGACCACATCACGCTGGTCGACGGCCCCGACGATGTCGCCAAGGTCGAGGTGCGCGACGAGTCGAAGGTCGTCTGGCTCTCGCAGACCACGCTGTCGGTGGACGAGACGATGGAGACGGTCGGGGCGCTCAAGGAGAAGTTCCCGCAGCTGATCTCGCCGCCGAGCGACGACATCTGCTACGCCACGCAGAACCGCCAGATCGCGGTCAAGCAGATGGGCGCCGCCGCCGATCTCGTGATCGTGGTCGGCTCCAAGAACTCCTCCAACTCGGTCCGGCTGGTCGAGGTCGCCCTCGGCGCGGGCGCGGGCGCCTCGTATCTGGTGGACGGCGCCGACGAGATCGACGAGGCGTGGCTCGACGGCGTTTCCACGGTCGGTGTCACCTCGGGCGCGTCCGTCCCGGAGATCCTGGTCGAAGGCGTACTGGAGTGGCTCTCGCAGCGCGGCTTCGAGGATGTCGAGATCGTCAAGTCGGCCGAGGAGTCGATCACGTTCTCACTGCCGAAGGAACTGCGCCGCGACCTGCGCGTCGAGGCGGCGGCTCTCGCGGAGAAGTAGGACCGGACGCGGGGCGGAGGCAGCGGAGGCACGGGCCGGGACGGTACGCGGTACGGAGGCAGGACGTACCCGGGCAGGACGAAAGCCGCCGCCCGGGACGTCGCTGTCAGCATCTGGCCGTAACGTTGTGTCCATGAACGTCTTCGGAGTGGACATCGGTGGCTCGGGCATCAAGGGTGCGCCCGTGGACCTGGAGCGCGGCGATCTGGTCGAACCGCGGTACAAGGTGCTGACCCCGCACCCGGCGACGCCCGAGAGCGTCGCCGACGGCGTGGTGGAGGTCGTGCGGCACTTCGGCTGGTCGGGCCCGGTCGGCATCACCTTCCCCGGGGTGGTCACGGGCTCGGTGATCCGTACCGCCGCCAATGTCGACAAGGCCTGGATCGATACGGACGCGGGGAAGGTGCTCGGCGAGCGGCTGGGCCAGCGGACCACCGTCCTCAACGACGCCGACGCGGCGGGGGTGGCCGAGATGGCCTTCGGCGCGGGCAGAGGCCGCAAGGGCCTGGTGTTCCTGCTGACTTTCGGTACGGGCATCGGCAGTGCGCTCTTCGTGGACGGCAAGCTCGTGCCCAACACCGAGCTGGGTCATCTGGAGCTGGACGGCCACGAGGCGGAGAAGCGTGCCTCGACGAAGGCCAAGGACGACGCGGACCTGGGCTGGCACCACTGGGCGCACCGCGTCCAGAAGTATCTGGCCCATCTGGAGATGCTGTTCTCGCCCGAGTTGTTCATCATCGGCGGCGGGGTGAGCCGCAAGGCCGACAAGTTCATTCCCCTCGTCGAGGGGATCAGGGCGGAGATCCTCCCGGCGGAGCTCCAGAACAACGCGGGGATCGTGGGCGCGGCGATGGCGGCCGCGGGAAGGTGACCGAGCCCGTACGGCGCGGCTAGCCGCGCCGTTCGGCCCTGGGCACGGTGGTTCCGGGAGCCGTTCCGGGAGCCCTGGTCGCGGGGCCGGGACCGGCTGTTCGATACGCCGTGGCCCCGGCCCGGGCCGCCCCCGCCCTGGCCGCCGCGTCCCGGGCGCTCTGCCGCCGGCTCATCTGCTGCACCTTCCGTACGGTCGCGATGAGCCCGGCGACGAGTGTGCCGCCGTACAGCCAGCCCGCGTGCACGGCCAGGGTGGTGACGAGCGCCATCGTCTGCCCGCCGAAGCCGCCGGTGCCGCCGGCGATCGGGTACGCGCCGGCCGCGAACGCGATCGGCACGCTGATCGGCGCCGTGACCAGGTCGGCGGTACGTACCCAGAGCGCGGTCACCGCGCTGACCAGCAGGAACAGCACCCCGTAGACCATGGGCGCGCCGTCGAGGAGCAGCTGGTCCAGAAAGGCGACGGCCAGCATCGCCGCGGCGGCGAACAGACCGGCGCCGAGTCCGGTGAACCGCGGATTGGGCAGTCCGCGCAGCCGCGCCGTCGGCGGCGACACCCGCGGACGGGGCGTCACCGGTGCCCGGTAGCCGCCGGGCACCGGTACCCGGTACCCACCGGCGGTTCCGGGGCCGGTCCCGGCGAAGGTGCTCGGGGGGCGCTGTCGACGCTGCTGCGGTTGACGTGTCCTGTGCTGCTCCACCGGACCAACGTAGGTGGCCCGGGGCGACGATGCGGGCTTTGGACACGCCCTTTGGGTGAGCTTGGCGTTGAGTTCGAGGTTGGGCGGCCGGAGCGAGGCGCCCGCGCCCGTCGGTAGCGGCTTCGGCCCGCCCGTAAACTGGGAGATCGGCCCGCCCGGGTCACACGCCATCAGCCAGTCCTCACTTCAGGAAGTCGCCAACGTGTCGCTCACGATCGGAATCGTCGGCCTGCCGAATGTCGGCAAGTCGACCCTGTTCAACGCCCTGACCAAGAACGACGTGCTGGCGGCCAACTACCCGTTCGCCACTATCGAGCCCAACGTCGGCGTGGTCGGCGTGCCGGACCCGCGGCTGGACAAGCTCGCGGAGATCTTCGGCTCGCAGAAGATCCTTCCGGCCACGGTCGACTTCGTCGACATCGCCGGCATCGTGCGCGGCGCCTCCGAGGGTGAGGGCCTGGGCAACAAGTTCCTGGCGAACATCCGTGAATCGGACGCGATCTGCCAGGTCATCCGGGCCTTCAAGGACGAGAACGTCGTCCATGTCGACGGCAAGGTCTCGCCCAAGGACGACATCGAGACGATCAACACCGAGCTGATCCTCGCCGACCTCCAGACGATCGAGAAGGTCCTCCCGCGCCTCCAGCGCGAGTCGCGCATCAAGAAGGAGGTCGTGGGCCAGGTCAAGGCCATCGAGGAGGCCCAGGCCATCCTGGAGACCGGCGAGACCCTCTTCTCGGCCGGCATCCTCCAGGGCACGGAGAAGGCCGAGCCCCTGCGTGAGCTGCACCTGCTCACCACGAAGCCCTTCCTCTACGTCTTCAACGTCGACGAGGACGAGCTGACGGACGACACCTTCAAGGACGAACAGCGCGCCCTGGTCGCCCCCGCCGAGGCGATCTTCCTCAACGCCAAGCTGGAGTCCGACCTCGCCGAACTGGACGACGACGAGGCCCTCGAACTCCTCCAGTCGGTGGGCCAGGAAGAGCCGGGCCTCGCCACCCTCGCCCACGTCGGCTTCCGCACCCTGGGCCTGCAGACCTACCTCACGGCAGGCCCCAAGGAATCCCGCGCCTGGACGATCAAGAAGAACGCGACGGCCCCCGAGGCGGCCGGTGTGATCCACACCGACTTCCAGAAGGGTTTCATCAAGGCAGAGGTCATCTCCTTCGCCGACCTGGTCGAAACGGGCTCGGTGGCGGACGCCCGCGCGGCGGGCAAGGCGCGGATGGAGGGCAAGGAGTACGTCATGCAGGACGGCGACGTAGTTGAATTCCGCTTTAACGTTTAGCGCACGTCGGTATCGACGTGGCGATCTGGCAAACGCGCAGGTGAAACGGGGTCCGCCCTATTCGGGGCCGACCCCGTCGCCGTGCCCGTCGCTGGATCTGTGCTGGATGTCCTGACGTCTCGTCACCTGTCGTCAACCCTGGTTTTCCGTACCGCTGTTGGACCGGCGCCGGACCACCTGACGATGCGTCAGCTGGATGGAGTGCGTACGGTCGCGCCTTGGCCGCCCGGACGGCCGATCTCCGTTTGTGTGAGTCACGGAACTCAGACATAGGCGAACATCGCCACAGACGAATTGATGCCAGGGATCGGTTGACCTTTAACCGCAGTAGCTAATAGTGTCTCGCCCGTTGCACGGGAACGTTGTTGGTACGAAAGGCAACACGGGGGGGGCCCGGATTGTTGACTTATTTTTTGCCCTGAGATCAGTTGCGCGTAGACCCGACTTGCGGTACGCGTCCACGGGATCCGGGCGGAACCTTACTCATTAGCTTCGCGACGTCTCGCGGCTTATTTTCATCACTCGTTTCCATGAACGATGGTGAAATTTGCCATGTCCGGGACCTGGTCGCGAGTGCTCTCCATGCGAACCATCGCCATGCTCAGAGCTAGATTTCGAGGAACTTCTGTGTCTTATCGTGTCCTGGTGGTGCAGCCTGCGTTCTCCGCGAACGCTTATGTCGCTCATGCCCATTCCCTTGGTTGGGAGGTCTTAGTGGCCTCCCACGAAAGCGAGGGCCGCAGAGTCGCAGACGTGGTGCGATCTCTCGCCACAGAAATACTCACGGTGGACACCAATGACAGCACTGCCCTGGAGGCTGCTGTCGATCGGGCTCACCAGCGGAACACAATTCATGCCGTTGTCGCCGGCGGCGAATACTACGTGCCGGCCGCCGCACAGTTGTCTGCCCGGCTCGGTCTGCCCGGTCTGGACCCCGCTGCCGTCGACCAGGTCCGGCACAAAGCGAGAATGCGCGAGGCGGTGGCCGCGGCCGGCCTGGAGGTACCGAAGTTCACCGTGGTCCGCGATCTGACGGACATCGAAGAAGCCTGTGCGTACGTGGGCTTCCCCGCGGTCATCAAGCCGGTCGATTCCGGCGGTAGCGTCCATGTCTCGCGCGTTGACACACCGGAAGAGGTACGCGCGGCGGTGGCCGCGATGCACGCCGAAGAAGGGCTTGAGTTCGACCGGGCACTGACCACCGACGCGATCCTCGAGCAGTACGTCCCCGGTACGGAGTACAGCGCCGACGGTTATGTACGCGACGGCGAAGTGGTCGTCGTGGCGGTGACGCGGAAGCTGCTCGGGCCCGAGCCGCGATTCCTGGAGCTCGGGCACCTCACGCCGGCCCCGCTCGACGAACCCACCCGTCATGAGCTGGCGTCGTACGCTTCGGGCGTCGTCGAGGCAGTGGGGATCACGACCGGGCCGTTCCACTGCGAGCTGCGTCTCAGCGATGGCCGCCCGGTCCTCATGGAGGTGGCGGCGCGCCTGCCCGGTGACAAGATCACCGACCTCATGGAAATGGCCGCCGGCCTCGTGTTGCCGGGAAAGGTACTCGCGGATATCACCGGCGCTGATCCGGTGAGTGCGGGAGCATACCGGGAACCTGTCGCCAAGGCGGCCGGGATTCGCTTTCTGACAGCGGGCGGAACGGGTTCGTACGCGCGGCTCGACGGCTGGGAGGAACTGACGGCCGAGCCGTGGGTGGTGGCGAGCCAGGTCCTCATAGAACCGGGCGCCGGGATCAGCACGGATGAAGCGGACTACAGCTGCCGGATCGCCGCCGTCGTATTCACTGCGGATTCCCCTGAAGAGTCGCACGAACGCTGGTCCGAGATCGGTGACCGCGTGCGTGTGCTCGGTGCCTGAAATGGAAGGGAAAACCAATATGGACGCTCTGCGCTTACACTGGTGTTCGCCCCCCGACACGGGACAGGCGACGCCGACGGATACGTATAAGATCGGCGCGCTCGATATGGGTGAAGTCATCGACTTCGTCCAGGAGGCCGAAGAGCTCGGCGTCGACAGCCTGTTGTTCGGAATCTCCAACTACCTGCCCGATCCGCTCCCGGTGCTCGGTGCTCTCTCGCAGGTGACGGATCGCATCAAATTCATGCTCGCCTATCGCCCCGGCCTGATGTCGCCGACACTCTTCGCGCAGGTCGTCAACACGCTTTCCTGGATGTCGGACGGGCGTATCTCCCTCAACATCGTCTCCGGAATCTCACCAGCGGAACAGGCCGGCTATGGCGATTTCCTCAGCCATGATGAGAGGTACGCGCGATGCAATGAGTTCCTTGAGATCATTCGGGGTCTCTGGGAAGGCGAGTCGCCGCTGAGCTACGACGGGCAGCATTACACCGTCAAGGACGCGGCGCTGGGCCTCGGCCACAAAGGCGGCGGAAGGCCTGAGATCTATATCAGCGGGGCGTCCGGTGTGGCACAGCAGACGGCGCTGGCCTCCGGCGACTGCTGGCTGCGCTATGGAGACACCCCTGAGGGGATCGCACAAGCGAGCCGGCCGCTCATCGAGGGCGGGTGCCGGGTGGGCACCCGAATGCACGTGCTGGCTCGGGCCACTCGTGAGGAGGCGGTGGCGGAGCTCGCCCACCTCATGCGCAATCCGGATGAGGATCACGAGGCGTGGATCCGTCAGTGGGTGAACACGACCGACTCCGAGGCGGTGAAGTCCTCCTACCGGCTGGCGGACGGTGCGACCGACGAGTGGCTGTCGCCCTACATCTGGACCGGTGCCGTTGCCTACCGCGGCGGTCCGGCACTGTGCATAGTCGGCAGCTACGAAGAAGTGGCCCAGTACATTTACAGCTACAAAGCTGCGGGCATCAGTGAGTTCATTTTCTCCGGATGGCCGACCCGGGACGAGATGAGGAACTTCTTCACTCATGTGGCTCCCCTGATCCGGCGCCTCGAAGAGGCGTCGTCATGAGCGAGCGCGGTGACCAGGAGCTTCTGCTCGTCGGCGTCGGAATAATGGGTCGTCCGTACGTGGCGGCCGCCCGGCGACTGGGCCTGCGCGTACGCGCCATCGAGGCGCACGACTGGGCCGGTGGGATCGAGGATCTGGTCGATGCCGTCGAGCCGAGCCAGGGCAGGTACGGCTCGCTGGACGAGCTGTGGGCCGAGACCGTCCACGCCGCCGTGCTGGCGAGTCGGCCGGACGGAATTTTCGGGTTCACCGAATCGCACGTCCTGGGAGCGGCCATGGCGCAGGACCGCTTCGGTCTGCCCGGACCGTCACTCCAGGCAGCCGTGATCTCGCGGAACAAAGCACTGCAGCGCGGACGCTTCCGCGCCCACGAGATCGGCCAGCCCGAGTATCTCCTCACGAACGACCTCGCGGATTCGGCGGAATGGGCCGGCGCTCGCCTTCCCGTGGTGGTGAAACCGCTGTCGTCGGCCGGCAGCGACGGCGTCGAGCTCGTGGCCGATGCCGACGCCTTCGACCGTGCCGCGCTCCGGCGCGCTTCGGAGCGGCCGCTCCTGGTGGAAAGCGCGCTCGAAGGACCTGAGTACAGCTGGGAAGCCCTGGTTCGTGACGGAGAGGTCTGGTTCTCGAACCTGACCGCGAAGACCACGACGGGCCCGCCCAACTTCGTCGAGCTCGCGCATCGGGTCGCGGCGCCCCTGTCGACGGCGGACGCCGATCGTGTCGCCGAACTCGGCAGATCTGTCCTCTCGGCCATCGGGATGCGTACCGGAATCGTCCATCTGGAGTTCCGGATGACGAGTTCAGGGCCTGCGGTGATGGAGGTGGCGGTCCGCACACCCGGCGACTACATCATGGAGTTGTGCACCCTGGCGTACGGGATCGACTGGCACGAGATGGTGGTGCGGCTCGCCATCGGTGCCGAACTGCCACCGCCGCCGGAGGGGCCGGTGCGGCACGCGGCCAGCCTTTTCGTGACCTCCGATCCCGGCGTGGTGGTCGCCGTCGACGGGCTGGACGCAGTCCGGAGTCACCCTGCCGTCGTGGACGCCGCGTTCAAGGTGTCGGTCGGTGACACCGTCGGACAGACCTCCTCCTCCCTGCAGCGGACCGGGTACGCGGTGCTCGCCGCGGATTCGCCCGAGGAACTGGAAGAAGCAATCGAGTTCACCCGGCGAACTCTGTCGATCAAGACGGTTCCCGCGGCGACTGAGGAGTGACCCGTGCATATTGTTGTCGTCAATCGCTGGCCAAGGTTTCATGACGGGCAGCGCTGGGACTTTTCGCTCGGCCGCTTCGAGGAGCTCATCGACCATGAGCGGCATCGCGTCAGCTACGTGGTCGACCCAGTTGGCGCCACCGGCGTTCTCGCGGATCCCTCGCAGATCGCCGGTCTCGTCGAGATCGACGATGTCAACGATTTCGGGGCGCTCTGCGCAGCGGTTCGGGAGATCGCGGATCAGGTGGGCCCGGTCGATCAGCTCATCGCGGTGTCCGAGTTCACGCTCGGCATAGCGGCTGAGGTCCGCGAGGCACTTGGCATCCCCGGCCCGCGCCCTGAGGACGTGGCGGTCTACCGCAACAAGCTGAGGATGAAGGAGTTGGTCGCGGAGGCCGGCATACGCGTGCCTCTCTTCGCTTCCTGCGGCACGGCGGAGTCCGCGGTGACGTTCGCCCGGACGACCGGGTTCCCGCTGATACTCAAGCCGGTATCCGGGGCGGCGAGCATGGGAGTGCACCGCGTCGACGACGAAGGCACGCTCACGACGCAGCTGGAGCAGATCGACACCGGCGACTATGAACTCGAAGAGTTCATCGACGGGGCCATCTACCACGTGGACGGGTTCGCGGGCGAAGATTCGCAGGTCCCATTCCTGGCGGTTTCTCGCTACATCAATGACTGCCTGTCCTTCGAGTCCGGCGGACAGCCGCTCGGTTCAGTCGTTGTTCAGGCATCCCCGTTGCGGAGCCGCATAGAGGAATTCACGCGGCGGTGCATGTCGGCTCTGGGCATGAGCTCCATGCCATTCCACCTCGAACTCTTCGTCACGCCGGACGGAGACCTGGTCTTCCTGGAGGTCGCAGGCCGCATCGGCGGAGCCGAGGTGCCGTATCTCACGGAAAAACTCTTCGGAGTCAACCTTTTCCAGGTCTGGCTGGACGCACTCTGCGAGGGGCGGGTGACGCTCCCGCCCATGACAGGCGATCCGTCCGGCGGCTGGCTGATCATCCCGAAACCGGATGGGCTGCCGGCGCGGGTTGTCACGGTGACTCCTATGCGCGGGGATTTCGGGACGATCTGGCGAGAGCTGGTGCCGAGCCCAGGTGAAGTACTGCCTCCGGGGGGCAGCTATGACGCGGTGCACAGCGGGCGGTTCATCCTGATCGGGGACGAGGCGACCGTGGAAGAAGACATTCGGAAGATTATCGCTGGTTTCCATATCGAGACCGTTCCAGTGTCGGAGTGACAAGTCTCGCGCCGTGCTGTGGCCGGCGGAGCAAAAGGGAGCACTCAATCTGATGACCACGCGATCACGGTTGCACCGCAGGCTTTTCGGCTGCGGCGTCCTCCTCGGAATCGTCGCAGAGCAGATGATGTTATTCGCCGTGCCTCTGCTTATCTTTCAGGACACCAAAGAAGTATCTGCTCTCGGATTCGCTTACGCGATCGAGTGGCTTCCGGCCCTGCTTGCGTATCCCTTCGCCGGGCTCCTCGCCGATCGGGACGGCGGCGCACGGCTGTTCCGCTTCGTTTCCGCCGGCCGGGCCGTCGTCCTTGTCGGCGCCCTCGTAGGCTGTCTGGCCGCCCCTTCCTTGCTGACGCCGATTTTGATGACCTCCGGGGCGCTGCTTTCCCTCTTGATGGCGCCGGTACGGATGTCCGTCGAAAAGGTGGTGCCGCAACTGGCCAAGGGCACGGAGCTGGCGAAAATTCAGGGCCTGGTCCAGAGCATGGAGGTGTCGGCGATGGCCGTCGGCCCCGCCTTGGCCATGCTGGGCGTGGCCTTCATCGACAAGATCTGGCTCCTGGGCGCCGCCGCGGCGTTCTTCCTCGTGGCGGCGGCCTGCTGGCTACCGCTGCCTCGCGGGCTGCGGTCGCCCAGCAGCGGTGGAGCGCGAGAGACGTTTGCCGAGCTCAGACTGGGCTGGTCACTCCTGGCAGGCAGCAGGCCGCTCGTCCTGCTGGCCGGCCTCAACTTCTCGATCAACCTGGTCTTCGCCACAGTGCTCAGCGCCAATGCCGCACTTGTCACGGGTGTGTTCCACGCCCCGGAATCAACGTTTGCCTTGCTCAACATCTGCGTCGGCGTACTTGGAATCGTCAATCTCCTGGCGATCCCATTCTTGCTCAGATACGTCGACGTTGGGATGCTCGGAGTCTTCGGCCTCATTCTTCTCTGCGTTTGTCTGGTGTTTATCGGGTTCGCCTCCTCAATGCTGCTGTATGGTGTGGCATTTGTTGCGGCGATGCTCGGCGTGACGTACTTCAACGTCTTCAATCGAACGCAACGGATCAAGGTCCTGCCACAGGAGCACCTGGGCAAGGTGATGGGGCCGTTCTATCTGCTCAATATGCTGGCCCTGCCCATCGCCGGTCTTCTCGTGGCCGGTTTCGGATCCAGCGTGGGCCCGCAACGGCTTGTCGCTGTACTGGCGATAGCGCTCACCGGATTCGGTGCGATCATGCTGCCATTGACAGTACGTGCTTTCGGTCGCGCGATTGCCGCACGGGAGGTATCTCTCGTGGACGCGAACGTAGAATAGTAACAATGGTCTATCCAGAATCGAATCACCGGCTGCTCCGCGGGGGGAACTTGATGGACGTCGGTTCTGCACGGTTCAGCGAACTCTTCGGCTCATTCCCGACCCCGATTGCGATCGTCACGGCGACGGATGGGGAAGGGAAGCCCTTCGGATTCACCAGTAACGCGGTTTGCGCTGTGTCGGCAGCGACACAGATGCTGCTCATCTCCGTGGGCAAGGGATCTCGAACTCTGCCGGCGATCATGTCGTCGCAGGCGTTTGCGGTGAACTTCCTCTCCGCGTCCGGGCGGGCTGCCTCGCAGGTATTCGCGAGCAAGGCCACGGATAAGTTCGCGAATTTGAAATGGGAGCCTTCGGTCATCGCGGAAGGCGCGCCGCTGCTCGTGAATATCGCCCTGAGCTACGCAGAATGCAGGGTTGAGAATGCGATCGAGGTGAGCGACCATTGGCTCTTCATCGCCCGGGTGGAAGGCACTGCCGTCTTCCCTCGCGAACCACTGCTTTATCGTAGAGGCGACTACGGCGTCTGGTCGCCGCAGAATGCCGATGTAGAAGAATTGACGGCTTTCTGAAAGAGCGCTGACCATCGCCGGTCGATAATTCAAACAGAAAGGCATCACATGGATATCGGAGCCGTAGACCACGTCGAGTTCTACGTCGGGGACGCCCAGCAATCCGCGTTCTACCTCTGCACCGCGTTCGGCTTCCGCATATGTGGGCAGGCCGGTCCCGAGACCGGGCAGGCCGACCACCGCTCGCTGCTGCTGCGTCAGGGCGGTATCGAGATCGTTCTCACCTCCGCCCTGACCCCCGCCCATCCGGCGGCGTCCTATGTGACACAGCACGGCGACGGCGTCGCCAACATCGCGTTCGAGGTCACCGACGCGGCCGAGGCATTCGCGACGGCGGTGAAGCGGGGTGCCACCCCGGTTGAGCAGCCCGTCGTCCACAGCAAGGACGGCACCGAGGTGGTCACCGCGTCGGTTCTGGGCTTCGGGGACGTGGCGCACCGGTTCGTCCAGCGAACGGGAAACCGCGAGCAGTTCCTGCCCGGAGTGATGGACATCTTCGCTCCGGATCCCGACGAGGGTGAGCAGCTCCTGAGCACCGTGGATCACGCGGCGATCTGCCTGCCCGCGGGCCGGCTCCTTCCCACGGTCGCCTTCTACGAGAAGGTCTTCGGCTTCTCCCAGATCTTCGAGGAGTTCATCGAGGTGGGCAGCCAGGCCATGGACTCCAAGGTGGTGCAGAGCCCATCCGGGAAGGTGACCTTCACGCTGATCGAGCCGGTGACCAGCCGGGAGCCGGGCCAGATCGACACCTTCCTGGCCCGCCACGGCGGCGCCGGAGTGCAGCACCTGGCGCTGCTGTGCGACGACATCGTGGGAACCGTACAGACCCTTGAGAACCGGGGTGTCAAGTTCCTGCAGACACCGAGTTCCTACTACGACCAGCTCGAGGAGCGCATGGTGCGCCCCAAGCTCCAGGTCGAGGACCTGCGCCGGACCAACGTACTGATCGATGAGGACCACTGGGGGCAGGTGTTCCAGATCTTCAGCCAGTCCCAGCACGTACGGAAGACCTTCTTCTGGGAGGTCATCGACCGGCACGGCGCCCGCACCTTCGGCAGCGGCAACATCAAGGCGCTCTATGAGGCGGTGGCCCGCGAGAAGGCCGTCTCCTGACCCGGATAGCTCGCATCCGGTCCATCGACCCAAGAGGTCATCTCATTTGGTGAGTCGGTGGTGGCGGACGAGGGTGCAGGCGACGTTGGTGAAGGCGAGGGGACAGGATTCGGTCCTGTCAGATCCCCCTTCTGATGGCCCGCATGTTCACCGAGTCGATCGCGCAGCGGGACCAGTCCAGCTCGCCACGTGAGCCACGTTCGTCGAGCACCACACGGTGGAGTCTGGCCCACACCCCGGCCTTCGCCCACTCCGAGTAACGCCTGTGTGCCGTCGCCCCCGACGGGCCGAACGAAGCAGCGGGCAACTGCTGCCATGTGCACCCCGACGTGGTCACGAACACGATCGCGGCCAGTACCTCACGATCACCATGCCGACGACGCCCACCACCCTGCGGCCGCGTCGGCGCCACAGGCACCACCCGCTGGAACAACTCCCACAACTCATCCGGCACCAGCCGCTCAACGATCCCTGCCATGCCCGACAGACTACTGACGACACCAAATGAGATGGCGTCCACGTACTCGAAAGGAAGACCATGACCGTTGAAGACTCCCGGACTTTCTCCCTGACCGACGAGGAACTCAGTCTCCTCCCGTCCGACGAGGACGTCGCTTTCTACGCCGAGCACGGCTGGTACCTGTCGAAGAAGCTCTTCACCGACGAGGAGGTCGAGCAGCTGGAGGCCGCCAGCGAGCGCTTCTACGCCGGCCATCGCGACCGTACGTTGCCGGTACGCCCGCCCAAACTGGCGTACTGGGAGCCGGAGCACGGTCCCGTTCAGCGGCACAACGACTACATCCACTACGAGGACGACACCATCGGCCGCATCCTGCGCAAGCCGCTGCTGGGTGCTGTGGCCGCACGGCTTGCCCGGGCCAGGCAGATACGGGTGTTCCAGTCCACCCTCATCTACAAGCCGCCGATGGCGGAAGAGCAGTCGAACATCGTGCCCTGGCACTTCGACCGCCACTACTGGGCCACTTCCACCTCCGAGCAGATGCTGACCGCGTTCATCCCCTTCCACGACTGCGGTGAGGAGATGGGCACCATCACGATGGTCGACGGCAGCCACCTGTGGAAAGAGATGTCCGGGAACGACAGCACCTCCCTCCACTTCGCCGAGCGCGACCGCACCGAGCTGGACAAGATGCTCGATGAGAACGCCGCCTTCAACGGAGTCGAAGTCCACAAGATCCCGGTCCATATCCCGAAGGGACACGTGAACTTCCACCACTGCTGCACCTATCACGGCAGCGGTGCCAACGTCAGTGATCGTCCGCGTCGGGCCATCTCGTTCCACCTGCAGGACGGCGAGAACCGCTACCGCGAGTTCTTCCGCTCGGATGGCACCCAGGTCTCCTACAACCACGACGCGCTCGTTCGACGCACCGCCGAAGGCACTCCGGACTACAGCGACCCCGAATTTCTCCCTCTCCTGTGGAGCGACGCTGATGCGTAGTGCCGCAGTGGTCGGAACCGGCCTGATCGGTACATCGATCGCCCTGGCCCTTCGGGGCCGGGGCGTGACCACGTATCTGATCGACACGAACCTGGAAGCGGCGCGCATAGCCGCTGATCTCGGGGCCGGTATCGCGGGAAGACCTCCTGAACCGGTCGATCTGGCCGTCATCGCGGTGCCGCCGCAGCATGTCGCGGCGGCGCTCAAGGAACATCAGCTGCAGAAGCTCGCGCATGACTTCACGGACGCGGCGAGCGTCAAGGAATCGCCCCAGCGGGAGGCGGCCCAGGCCGGCTGCGACCTGACGCGCTTCGTCGGGGGGCATCCCATGGGCGGACGGGAGCAGTCCGGGCCACTGGCGGCGAGGGACGACCTGTTCCAGGGACGGCCCTGGGTGCTCACCCCCTCCCCGCAGACTCGGGTGGAGACCGTCGAGCGCGCGGAGAGGCTGGCCGAGTTGTGCGGAGCCAAGCCGGTCGTGATGGCCCATGCCGAGCACGACCGGGCGGTCGCGCTCACCTCCCACACCCCTCATCTGGTATCGAGCCTGCTCGCGGCACGTCTGCTGTACGGCGACCAGTCCCAGCTGGGGCTCGCGGGGCAAGGACTCCAGGACGTGACCCGCCTCGCCGGAGGCAGCGTCGAGTTATGGACCGACATCCTCGGCTCAAATGCCGTGGCCGTCGCCGACGTCCTCGCGGAGTTCGCACACGACGTGCACGGGGTGGTCGACGTCCTGCGGGCGTTGGGCACCGCCCGGGAGCCGGAACAGCGGCGGGCTCATATGGACCGGCTCTCGACAGCCCTGGTCCGCGGTGTACAGGGCCGGGCCCGGATCCCCGCACGCAGCACGGCCGGACTGAGCGCGAGTACGGCCTACGCGACCGTGCCGAGAGGGGCCTGAGCCATGACGCAAGCCGCTCCGCCGCTCCCGCGGCCCCATGCTCTTGCCGAGCTGCACGAATCGCTCAGCGACCCGGTCCTCGACGCGATGAACTTTCTCAACGAGGTCGTCAGCCGTTTCCCGGACGCCATTTCCTTCGCTCCCGGCCGGCCGACCGAAGGCGACTTCGAACCGGAGGACCTCGCCCGTCATCTGCTCACGTACACCACGTACTTGGAGAAAGAACTCGGCTGGTCACGTGATCAAGTAAGAACCCAGCTGTTCCAGTACGGTCGTACCAACGGGATCATCCACGAACTGATCGCCAGGACGGTCGCGAACGACGAGGGTATTCAGGTCCCGCCGGAAGCGATCGTGGTGACGACCGGTTGCCAGGAGGCCATGCTCCTCACCCTGCGGGCGCTCTTCGCCCGGCCTGAGGACACTCTGCTGGTCAGCTCGCCGTGCTATGTGGGCATCACGGGTGCGGCCCGGCTCCTGGGTATCCGGGTGTGCCCCGTGCCCGAAGGCCCCACGGGACCCGACCCGGAAGCTGTGCTGGCGGCTGTCCGCGCCAGGCGGGACGCCGGTGAACGCCCTCGGGCCTTCTACGTGGTCCCGGACTTCGCCAACCCGTCAGGAACGAGCATGAGCCTCGCGGCCCGAGAGCGTCTGCTGGAGGTGGCCGCGGCGG
Organism: Streptomyces sp. NPDC102274; assembly: GCF_044766385.1. Taxonomy (NCBI): domain Bacteria; kingdom Bacillati; phylum Actinomycetota; class Actinomycetes; order Kitasatosporales; family Streptomycetaceae; genus Streptomyces; species Streptomyces sp. NPDC102274. The sequence goes on from NZ_JBIWLW010000003.1 coordinate 88,195, forward strand.
AGGACCTGCTCATCATGGAGGACGACCCGTATGGGTTCTTCGTCCGGGTCGGATCGGCCCGCCCGACGCTGAAGGCCCTCGACCGCGGCCGAAGCGTGGTGCATCTGGGTTCCTTCGCCAAGACGGCGCTGCCCGGAGCCCGTGTGGGCTACGTCATCGCCGACCAGGAGATCATCGGCCCGGCCGGCCGGCGCTCTCTGCTCGCAGACGAACTGTCGAAGATCAAGAGTATGACCACGGTCAACACCTCGGCCGTCGGTCAGGCCGTCATCGGCGGACTGCTCATCGAGAGCGACTACCGACTCCGCGAGGCGAACTCCCGGACCATCGCCTACTACCGCACGAACATGGACACGCTGCTCGGCGAGTTGGAGCGGCATTTCCCCGCGGAACGCCAGGCCGAGCTCGGCATCTCCTGGAATCGTCCGGACGGCGGATTCTTCGTCGTCGTCAATGTCCCCTTCGCCGCCGACCACCATGCCCTGGAGCGCTCCGCACGCGCCTTCGGTGTGCTGTGGACCCCGATGTGCGATTTCCATCTCGACGGTGGTGGCACCCACCAGCTGCGTCTCTCGTGCAGTGCCCAGAGCCCGGAAGCGATCACCGAGGGCATGGCCAGGCTGGCCGCCTTCATCACCGCGCAGATCACCGACACAACCGCCTCAGCCGCCTAATGGCGGGTGACCGAAATCCATTTACCGTACGGAGAACGGAGAAAATGTGGTGATGGCGCTGCACACGTACGAGGCAGCGGCCAAGGAGCGGTTGCCGGGACCGGTATGGGACTTCCTCGCGGGCGGCAGCGGCACCGAGTCGATGCTGACGGCGGGACGAGAAGCTCTGGACCGCATTCAGTTGCGGCCACGTTGTCTCGTCGATGTCTCCCACTGCGACTCCCGCACCGATCTGCTGGGTGCGGAGCTGGCGGCTCCGTTGGGCATTGCCCCCATGGCCTACCACCAGCTCGCCCATCCGGAGGGCGAGGTGGCGACGGCGCGAGCCGCGGGCGACGTCGGCGCACTGCTCACCGTGAGCATGTTCGCGAGCCGGACTCTTGAGGACATCGCTGCCGCGACGAGTGGCCCCTTGTGGCTGCAGCTCTACTGGCTCAAGCGCCGTGAGCTGATGACAGACCTGATCCGCCGGGCCGAGTCCGCCGGCTTCCGAGCGTTGGTACTGACGGTCGACGCGCCCAGGGTCGCGTTTCGCCCGCGGGATGCCATCAACGGGTTCGCGGTTCCTCCTGGCATACGAGCGGTCAACTTGTCTCCGGAGGTCATGGCCGCTTCCCACGGGAGCCTGGCCGGAGAATCGGCTATCGCAAAACACTCGATGGAGCAGTTCGATCCCTCAATAACCTGGGAGGACCTCGCCTGGCTGCATGGAGTGACGTCCTTGCCGGTGGTGTTGAAGGGCGTCCTTACCGGAGAGGACGCCCAGCTGGCTGTCAAGCACGGTATTTCAGGACTGATCGTCTCCAACCACGGTGGTCGGCAGCTTGATTTCTCCAGGAGCGCTCCGGAGTCTCTTACGGAGGTTGTGGATGCCGTGGACGGAAGATGCCAGGTAATCCTTGACGGGGGAATCCGGCATGGTGCCGACATAGCCAAGGCTCTTTGTATGGGCGCGGACGCGGTAATGATCGGTCGTCCGGCTCTATGGGGTCTTTCTCATTCCGGCGCCGAGGGGGTGGCAGGGGTCCTGCGACTGCTCATGGACGAGTTCGAGGAGGTTATGGCCTTGATGGGATCTCCGACTGTCGCCGATTTCGGGCGGTCCGGAGTCTCACCTGCGCGTGGCCATCTTTCCGCATGACACCGCGTGTTCGGCCGGTCGGAGATCACGATCACTCGCGTGAGATACACGCCATGCCTCTTCACTGCCCCATGGGCTGCTCGCGGGCTGCTCGCGGGCTTCCCGTGAGCTGCTCATGGGCGTACAGCGGCTGCCCGACGAGACCGAGGAGCCGCTGTGGGTCGCCGGCGTGGGCGGGGTACGGATCGACCACCTCAGGTGACCCGTCCTCCTGCCCTGCGCCCGTGATGCCCGGACCCTCGAACGGACAGGCTCAGCCCGCGGCCGCCCGCTCCCCGGCCGTGCGCCTGCGCCGTGTGCGCTCGGTGAGCGACGGCGGCTGCCACACACCGTCGGCCCGATAAAGATCGGTGCCAGGCGCCACGATCTCGTCGATACGGTCGAGCACCGCGTCGTCGAGCAGCAGGTCAGCTCCCTTGAGCAGCGAGGTGAGCTGGTCCATGGTGCGCGGACCGGTGATCACCGACGTGACGGCCGGGTGCACCAACGGAAAGGCGACGGCCAGTTCCGGCAGGGTGCAGCCCACCTCCTCGGCGAGAGCGACGAGTTGCTCGACGGCCGCGAATTTCGCGGCGTTGCCCGGGATGGCGGGGTCGAAGCGGTGCGGAGTGCGCATGGCGCGGCCGGTGGTGAGGTCGACGGGCCGGCCCTCGCGGTAGGCGCCGGACAGAAATCCCGAGGCGAGCGGCGACCAGGTCAGCACTCCCATGCCCAGGCGCTGCGCGGTGGGCAGCACGGACCGTTCGATGCCGCGCGCGAGAATCGAGTACGGCGGCTGCTCCGTGCGCAGCCGCGTCAGTCCGCGCCGCTCCGCCACATGGTGAGCCTCGACGAGGTCCTCGGCGGGGAACGTGGAGCAGCCGAACGTCCGGATCTTGCCTGCCCTCACCAGGTCGCTGAGGACGGACAGCGTCTCCTCGATGTCGGTGGTGTGGTCAGGACGGTGCACCTGGTAGAGGTCGATCCAGTCCGTGTCCAGACGCCGCAGACTGTCCTCGACGGCCTTGAGGATCCAGCGGCGCGAATTGCCGCTGCGGTTGCGTCCCTCCCCCAGCGGAAAGTGCACCTTCGTGGCGAGCACGACATCGTCGCGCCTGCCCTTGAGCGCCTTGCCGACGATCTCCTCGCATTCGCCGGCCGAGTACATGTCGGCGGTGTCCACGAAGTTGATGCCGGCGTCGAGCGCGGCGTGGATGATGCGTGCGCTGTCCTCGTGGTCGGGGTTGCCGGCGCCTCCGAACATCATCGTGCCGAGGCAGTGGGTGCTGACCTCGATGCCGGTCTTGCCGAGGACTCGATAGCGCATACAGGTGCTCCGTCGCGGGCGGGGGCGAGTTGGGAGCGTCAGTCTAGGACTTGGCGTGCACTTGACGACAAGGCACGGGGAGGTTCCGGCGGGCCGCGTTGCCGGTGGCGCCGGTGACCTGCGCGAAGAGAAGTGCCCCGGCAAGGTGGCCAAGGGCTGTCCCCCGGGGATTACGGGACAGCCCTTAGACTTTCCTGCCACCGTCCGATCTGTTCGCGGCCGCCTTTACGGAACGACATCGGGGCGGCAACTCTCCACGAGATCAAGGAACTTCATGTCCCTGAGCGAGCGGCAACCCCTTTACACGGTCGAAGTGCCCCTGAAGGACGGCACGGACGTCGTCACAGTTCAGGTGAACGACGCGGACGAGAGCGTCGTACGGGTGGGCCGAGGCGGTCGCACGGTGGCGCGGGCCGAACGGTCGCTCGACCAGATGCTGGACATCGTCCGCCCCGTGGCCGACGCGTTCGTAGGCCGCTGCCGGGAGATGACCCGCCAGCCGGACGAGGCGACCCTGGAGTTCGGCATGTCGCTGTCGGCCGACGCGAAGGTCCTCATCGCCGGTTCGTCGGCGGGGGCGAACTTCTCCGTCAGCCTGACCTGGCACGCGGACAGCGGAAGCGGCCAGGACTAAGGGCTGTTCCGTAACCCCCGGCGGGTGCGCGACGACAGCTACGGCGCCTCGCCGCGTTTTCGGAACGCCCGCATACATCCATTATGCGGGCGCCCCTCCGCGATGAAAGACGCCCCGGATCGTCTGCGGTGGGCGATGAACCACTGCCTGGCTCAGATCGGGATCGAGCACGCCGAGCACCGCACCCGTGCGATCGACATCGGTGAGCGCCTGGGGGTGCACGCTCCGCGTCCTCGGCCGGTGGACCGCACAGGAGCACCTCGTTCGTTTTGACCGCACAGGAGCACCTCGTTCGTTTTGACAACGACTTGTGGCGGGCGAGAATTGAAATGGTGTGCGACAACGAGGTCCGAGACCTGGCCCATCGAACAGGTCACGGATTCGCCGGCCATTTGTGGGCGGAGAGCGTTCAGACCTCGGATGGGACGGTTGAGCAATGGCCAGGGCCAGGACCCCACAGAGCCTGAACAGGCCAATCCGGCACGACGCACCTCTGCTCAGGCGCGGCAAGCTGGTAAAGCCGGGCGAGGGCGTCTCTATCTGGTGGATGGGCGACGATCGGATCACTTTCGCCGCTGTCAGCGAGGACACGGGAAGTGAGTACGCGTTCTGGCTCGACTGTCCACCGGCCGGGACCGGCCCGCCCCGGCACATCCATTCACGCGAGGAGGAAGGCTTCTACCTTCTCCATGGGAAACTCGAACTGAAGGCGGGGGGAATCCACACCACCGTGGGCGACGGCACGTTCTTCGCGGCGCCCCGCGGCATTCCTCATGAGTGGTGCAATGTCGGAGAGGACAGCGCGGAACTCCTCACCTTCACCACCCCCGGCGGTAATGAGGGCTTCTTCCTTGAGCTGGGCGCACCGGGCGATGAGCCTCCGGGTGAACGCGGGAAGCTGCCGATCAAGGAGATCAACGCCCGGACCCCGCGTTACGGCGTCACCTACGTCGAAAGCGGCCCCGATGCGCCGACAAGACCCCTTCCGATCGGTGAAGGGCGCGGTCCCACGCTGGTGCTTCCGGATGAAGGCGACCGCCGGTACGCCGCCGGGGCGACGTACAACATCAAAGCGGCGGGTCTCGCGACCGCGGACGCCTACACGGTCACCGAGATCACGCTCGAACCGGGCGGCGGCATGCCCGGCCACCGCCATGCCCGCTACGAGGAGCTCTTCTACGTGATGGAAGGAAACGCCACCGCGCTGATCGACGGAGAGGAATACGAAGCCTCCGCCGGAGCGGTTGTGCTCGTGCCCTGGGGGGTTCAGCACCAGGTACGGAACCGCACCGATCAGACCGTACGGCTGTTCGATCTGACGGTGCCCGGTGGGATCGAGGAGTACTACCGCGCCGCGTGTCGTCCGTCCGCAGGGCCGGACAGCGACCCGGACGGAGATCTGAACCGACTGACCGCGGCCGGGAGGCAGTTCGGTATCCAAGTCGGCACCGACCAGGGGTCGCCGGACTGAGGGCGCCGTGTCGATGCATAGGAACAGTCGATGCACTCGAACAGGAGGGCGTAATGCCCGACGCCAACTTTTTGACAGGCAGCAATGGTCTCGTGGCAGTCGACAAGGTCGGGAATCATATTCTCTTCCTCGATCCGGCCACCTATGAGGTCGAGTTGACCCTCGAAGGCTTCGCACCGAGGGTGCACGAGCTTCTCATCTCACCTGATCGCCGCTTCGCGTATGTCCCCATCTACGGCGCGGGCATTCACGGGGACAACCCCCCATCCGGGTCACCTGATCGCAAAGTTCGACCTGGAGGAACGGCAGCATGTCGGTGACCTCAGCACGCATCCGCATCTGGCCCCGCACGGCCTGCGCTGGGGCACGGACGGCCAGTTGTACTGCGTGTGCGAGAACAGCGGCGTGGTGCTCGAAATGGACCGACTACTGCTCGGTGACTGCTGACGGCTCGGCCGACCACTGCCGCTGCCCACTCGCCCCGCTCGACAGCACACGCCGCGTGGCCAGGCTCCCCAGTACTCCGGCCGCACAGCCGACGATGCCAGCGGACGCGGGCCAGTTGATGCCGGCCAGCCGGTCGAGTGACCAGGCGCCCGGCCAGCCGGTCGAGTGACCAGGCGCCCGGCCCGGCGAGCCCGGTGACGGCCACGGACAGGATCAGGACCAGCGGGTACTCGTATCCGTCGTTCTGGACCCACGGCCCGTGCGGGTACTTCACCGTGACCGCGACGGTCATGACGCCGGGGTGGCCGCCACCCCGAGCGGTGTCAGGAGCCCGGTCGCGAGCAGCAAGCCGCCGCCCGTCTGGCCGGCACCGGCCGCCACCGCGGTGAGCCGGCCGCCGCGGAAGCCGTCGTGGCGGAACTCTTCGGCACCGCCTGCCAGGCCGCCTCCACCCAGCCGGTGCGTCATCTTCTGCAGGCCGTGGGCGGTCATCAGCCCTCCGACGACGACGCGGAGGGCGAGCAGCCCGGTGCCGGCATACCGGGCGCCGGTGCACGCGGCGCCCCCCAGACCTACTGGGCGGACCGGCCGACCGCCCCGCCCGCCCCCGCCGCCGACGCGAGCCCGGTCTTCGCGCCCGCGCCGCACAGCGGCACGACGGTGGAGCGGTCCGTGTGATCGGCCCGGTCGCCTTCGGCGCGCACCGCCGCCCAGCAGGCGACGGCCGTGGACTCCACGAAGAGCCCCCGGGAGGCAAGATCCAGCTGGGCGGAGCGCAGTTGATCCTCGGTCACGGTACGGAAGGTGCCGCCGGAGGCCCGCACGGCCCGCAGGATCTGCCGGGCGCGCGGCGGGTTCGGGATGGCGATGCCCTCGGCCAGGGTGGCGGCGCTCCCGGCCGGTGCGGACAGCTCCTCCGCGCCCGCGCGGAAGGCGGTCGCCAGCGGTGAGACCGCCTCGGCCTGGACGGCGATCAGCGCGGGGCGTTCGTCGATGAGCCCGTGCGCGGACAGTTCGGAGATCGCGAGCGCCGCGCCCAGGAGCAGGGTGCCATTGCCGACGGGGACGACGATCGTCTCCGGGAGGCGTCCGCCGAGGTCCTCCCACAGCTCGTAGACGTAGGTCTTGGTGCCGTGCAGGAAGTACGGGTTGTGGACGTGGCTGGCGTAGAACGTGCCCGGCTCGGCGGCGGCGGCGCGGGCGGCCCGCGCGGTGGCCTCACGGTCGCCGGGGACGCGTTCGAGGCGCGCGTCGTGGGCCCTGATCTGCTCGGTCTTCTTGGGCGAGGTGGTCTCGGGCACATACACCGTGCAGGGCAGCCCGGCCCGCGCGCAGTACGCGGCGACCGCGGTGCCCGCGTTGCCGCTGCTGTCGGCGATCACCCGCTCGGGGCCGAGCCGTCGCGCCAGCTCGGCGAGCATCACCGCGCCGCGGTCCTTGAAGGAGAGCGTCGGCATCAGGAAGTCGAGCTTGGCGGAGACGGACGACGTCAGCGGTACGAGCGGGGTACGGCCCTCGCCGAGCGTCGTGGCCGGCGCCGCGAGCGGCAGCGCCTCCTCGTACCGCCACAGCGAATTGACCCGGGAGGAAAGGGACTTCAGGGGTACGGGTGATGCCTCGAAGTCCAGATCCCAGGGGCCGCGGCAGACAGGGCAGCACCAGGCGAGCGACTCGACGGGTGAGCGGGTGCCGTCGGCCGGGCAGATGTACATCGTGGTCATGATCGCCAGCATCGCAGTTTCACGGCGCGCACGGCGCTGTCGCGCGGTGGTGCGCCCGGTGCGGCAGCAGGGCGCGAGGGGGCGTACCTGCAGTAAGTGCCTGCTTAAACGCAAGTCATCACTTCGGGTGAAACTCTGGCCCATGCTTGCGGTGATCAACCGACGGTTGCCACGCTGTTGCTGTCTGTCAACCTGATGGGAGTGGCCCGTGGCCTTCGGTGAGCAGCCCGCCTATCTCCGCGTCGCGAGCGATCTCCGCGAGAAGATCACCAATGGCGCACTGCCGCCGCATACCCGGCTGCCCTCGCAGGCCCGTATCCGCGAGGAGTACGGCGTCTCCGACACGGTCGCGCTGGAGGCGCGCAAGGTGCTGATGGCCGAGGGACTGGTCGAGGGCCGCTCCGGGTCCGGTACGTATGTCCGCGAGCGCCCCGTCCCCCGCCGGATCGCCAGGTCCGGGTACCGGCCGCCGTCCGGCTCCAGTCCGTTCCGGCAGGAGCAGGCGGCGACGGGCGCGCGGGGCACCTGGGAGTCCCGCAGCGAGCAGGACGAGGCCGGGCCGGAGATCGCCGCCCGGCTGGGGATCGAGCCGGGTGACCGCGTGATGCGTACGCGCTATGTCTTCCGGGAAGCGGGCGAGCCGATGATGCTCTCCACCTCCTGGGAGCCCCTCGCGGTCACGGGGCGTACGCCGGTGATGCTGCCTGAGGAGGGCCCGCTCGGCGGGTGCGGGGTGGTCGAGCGGATGGCGGCCATCGACATCGTCGTGGACAACGTGCTGGAGGAGGTCGGCGCGCGCCCCGGGCTGGCGGAGGAGCTCATGGCGCTCGGCGGGGTGCCCGGCCATGTCGTGATGGTCCTGGAGCGGACGTACTACGCGTCGGGGAGGGCCGTGGAGACCGCGGAGGTCGTCGTCCCCGCGGACCGGTACCGCATCGCGTACCACCTCTCCGTCAAGTGACCGGCGGTCCGGCCGCCTGACCGACGGCCGGGCGCGCGGGGGAAGTTGACGGCGCGTACGGGCCCATCGGGCTTGCCCGCGTCCGGCCGTACGGGCATGATGCAGAGCCCGATCGGGCGTGCGGGGTGGCAGGGGGCGCGTCCAGTGGGTTGCCGCCCCCGGTTTCCGGTGTTTTCTTGGCCGGATGTGTATCTCTTTGTACAAACACGTATCCGCTCTGTGAAGGTCAGGCGTAGGCTCCGGCATATGCGGAATGCGGTTTCCTGGGGATCTTCGGAGAGATGCACGTCGGCGGCGGGAGGAGCGCGATGAACGACGGCGGAGCCATGCTCCCGTGGCTCGTCATACGGGAGGACGACAACGGCAACCGCTATCGCGTCGGCAGGTATGCCACCCAGGACGAGGCGCAGAAGATAGTCGAGAGCCTCGACGGCCGCGGACAGCAGCGGATCTACTGGGTGGAGCGCGTCAGCCAGGCCGCCGGATAGGCGCTGTCGGGCCGTAGGTCACGGCGCTGGTCGAGCGCGCGTTACGCTCCGGCGCATGAGTGATCGTGTGGTGGTGGTGGCGGGCGCCGTGTACGACCGGGGGCGACTGTTGGCCGCCCGGCGCAGCGCGCCACCCGAGCTGGCCGGTCGCTGGGAGCTTCCCGGCGGCAAGCTGGAGCCGGGGGAGACGCCCGAACAGGCGCTGGTGCGCGAGCTGCGGGAAGAACTCGGCGTGGAGGCCGAGCCGGTGGAGCGGATCCCCGGCGAGTGGCAGCTCAAGCCCGGCTATGTGCTCCGGGTGTGGACGGCCCGGCTGCTCTCCGGGGACCCCCGGCCGCTGGAGGACCACGACGAACTCCGCTGGCTGCGACCGGACGAGATCCATACGGTGGACTGGCTCGACCAGGACAGGCCGGCGGTGGCCGAGGCGGCCCGCCGACTGCTCACCGCCCCCGCGCCGCCCCGCCGGATCCCCTGAAGTCGGCGCCGGCCGGGGCGCCGGGAATGCGTGAGGAGCGCGTGGGGGGTGCGTGAGGCGTGCGCGGCGGTGTGACGAGCGGTACGTCATATGCGGAGGGGGCGTAGGGCCTCTCGTTTGGATCAGGCCGGGCTCGCGAGCCCTGGCACCATGCCTCGCCACGTTGTCATCAGTTGCCGACTCCCCCACAGCCTCAAGGGCGTGGGAGGTGCCCCCTCCGCGTCGGCTCCCTCCTCCGTCTTGCGATCCACGGCACCAGCCCCCGCTCCCTGATCCGGCCTGATCCAAACGAAAGGCCCTAGTCCGTTTGTGCCGGTGGGGCGTCCCCCGCGACGGTGGCTGTGACGGTAGCCGCGATGGATATCGGGTATGTGCTGATTGACCCCTAAAAGGGACACTGGTCTGCCGTCGGTCTGGGGAAGTGATCGGCTTGATCGACACAGAGGGTGACGCGTGCGCCGAATGGACCTTCCCTGCCGAACTCGATGCCGTACGCGGCGCCCGCCATGCCGTCCGTGACACGCTCCACGCCTGGCGTCTGCCGCCATCGGTCGGCGACATGGCAGTCCTGCTGGTGAGCGAGCTGGTGACCAATTCCCTGCGCTACACCTCGGGGCCGATCGGGGTCCGGCTCGCCGTCCGCCCCGTCGAGCCGGGACCGGGAGACCCGGGTGGTCCCGACGGGGCCCGGTGCGCCGCCGTCACGGAGCGTGCCGCACTGCTGGTGGAAGTCTCCGACCCGCTGCCCGATCCTCCGACCGAACGTCTCGCCGGTCCCGAGGACGAGGGCGGCCGGGGACTCCAGCTTGTGGCGGTTTCGGCCCGGCGTTGGGGTACACGCCGTGGGAAGACTGGTAAGACCGTGTGGTTCGAGCTGCCCCTCCCTGGTTAGAAGTCTGGATGGGAGAACGATCACAGCGGACTCGGCTCAAAAAGAACGAGACCGTGCTGTGATCGTGAACGCCGTGTCGGCTGGGGCCGTAGTGCTGAATACTGCGGGCATGGCCGGTCCGGTGCGTGAGCTGGAGGGGACGGTCGCGTGAGCGAGATATCTGGGGCGGCGGGCGACGTCGTATGGCAGAGCAGTCCGCCGGGCTCGATCTATGACTACATCAAGGTCGCTTCGTTCTCGATCGGTCCGGACGGGCTGGTCGACCAGTGGAGCGAGCGGGCCGCCGAGCTGTTCGGAGTGGGTGCCGACGAGGTCAGGGGCCGGGACCCGGTCGAGGTGTTCATGCCCGCCGACCAGCGGTCGCGAGGCCATCGCAAGGTCAAGGAGATCCTCGACGGCAAGGAATGGACCGGCCTCGTTCCGTTCCGCGCGGAGGGCGGCACCGGGCAGCACGGGCTCGCCGAGGTCTATGTGATGCCGAGCGAGACGGAGCGTGGCGAACGCGCCGCGCTCTGTATCGTCGTCGACGTCAGGGCGCTGCGCCGGATCGAAACCGACCTCGCCTCCTCGCAGGCCATTTTCGGCCAATCTCCCTTCGGCTTCCTGCTGTTCGACACCCGCCTCAAGGTGCAGCGCGCCAACCAGCGCTTCGCCACCGTCTTCGGCGGCCAGGCCAACGACCATCGCGGCCGTACGGTCCACGACTATCTCTCCCGCCCCGAGGCCGAGCGGATGACCGCCGCCCTGGAACGCGTCCTGAAGACCGGAGAGTCCGTCACCGACCTCCAGATCGTGGGCACCCGGCCGGGCGACGCGGAGCGCCGGCACTGGTCGGTCAACCTCTATCGCGTACACAGCGGCTCCGGCCGGTCCATCGGGGTCGCCGGGGTCGGCACCGATGTCACACGCCGTCACATAGCCGCCAGGGAGGCCGCGAGCGCCCGCCGCAACCTCGCCCTCCTGAACGAGGCCAGCGCACGCATCGGTAACTCCCTCGATCTGGAGACCACCGCGCGCGAGCTGCTCGGCGTGGCCGTCCCCGGCTTCTGTGATCTCGCCTCCGTCGACCTCTACCAGAGCCTGCTCACCGGCGAGGAGGCGCCGCCCGGACGGTGGGGCTCCTCGGAGGCCGATTCCGGCGGCGGCAGTGCCCGGCTGCGCCGGGTCGCCTTCGCCAGCGCCGTCTCCGACGTGCCGCTGACCGGGCCGGGTGGCGAGGGCGACGGATATGTCCCGCCGGAGGTCGGCGCCGTCCACCGCTTCCCGTTCAGCTCGCGCAGCGCGGGCGCGCTGCGCACCGGCCGCGTGCAGTCCATCCCCGGCGAGGCCGGCAGCCTCGTGCAGTCCACGTTCGCCGTCCCGATGGTCGCTCACGACAGCGTCATCGGGCTCGTCCAGTTCTCCCGTACGAAGGGCAGCGAGCCGTTCGGCGAGCGGGACCGCGCCCTCGCCGTGGAACTCGCCGCGCGCGCCGCGGTCTGTATCGACAACGCCCGCCTCTACCGGCGGGAGCACGAACGCGCCCTGATCCTGCAACGCAGCCTGCTCCCGCCCGGCGACCCGGAGGCCGCGGGGCTGGACATCGCCTGCCGCTATCTGCCCGGCAACACGGCCACGGAAGTGGGCGGCGACTGGTTCGACGTCATCGAACTGCCCGGCCACCGCACCGCGCTGGTCGTCGGCGACGTCATGGGGCGCGGCCTGCGGGCCGCCGTCGCCATGGGCGAGCTGCGCACGGCCGTACGCACGCTGGCGCTGCTCGACCTGGAGCCCGCGGAAGTGCTCTCCGCGCTGGACGAGATCGCCCGTGGACTGGGCTCGCCCAGCGGCGCCCAGCAGGCCTCGCGCGTCGCCCACAAGTCGCGCGACGCGGACCTCGCCGAGGTCTATCTCGCCACCTGCGTGTACGCCGTCTACGACCCGGTCACCCGGCGCTGCACGTTCGCCAATGCCGGCCATCTGCCGCCCGTCCTCGTCGAACCGGGCGAGGAGGCGCTGATGCTCGACGTGCCGCCCGGGATGCCCCTCGGCGTGGGCGGTGAGCCGTTCGAGCAGGTGGAGGTCGATGTGACGGAGGGCGCGCTGCTCGCGCTCTACACGGACGGGCTGGTCGAGTCCAGGGACCAGCCGCTGGACGAGGGCCTGGACGCCTTCCGCGCGGCTCTCGCTCATCCGTCCCGTCCGCTGGAGGACGTCTGCGACCACGTACTGAACACGCTCGACACCCGGCACGGCGAGGACGACATCGCCCTCCTGATGGCCCGTATCCAGGGGCTGCCGGCCGAAGCGGTCGGGGACTGGCGGCTGCCCCGCGAGCCGCGTTCGGTGGGCCGGGCCAGGGAGCTCGCCCGTACGCAGCTGCTCGCCTGGGATCTCGAACCACTGGTGGACACCGTGGAGCTGCTCGTCAGCGAGCTGGTCACCAACGCCATGCGCTACGGCGAGGGCGAGATCCGGCTGCGGCTGCTGCTCGACCGCACCCTCGTCTGCGAGGTGTGGGACGCGGGGCTGGTGCAGCCGAGGCGGCGGCGGGCCCGTGACACCGACGAGGGCGGCCGGGGTCTCCAGCTGGTCGGGCTGCTGAGCGCGGCGTGGGGTTCGCGCCGCACGCCGCGCGGCAAGACGGTCTGGTTCGAACTGGCCCTGCCCGACGGTGACTCGTCGGCCGAGCCGACCGTCGAGCAGCTGCTGAGCATGTTCTGACGCGGGGCCCGTGGTGCTTCGCCCCGGACCGGCTCCGGTCCCCGGGCCCCCGGCCCGTCAGCCGCTCTTCAGCGCCGCCAGCCGCGCTTCGACCTCCGCGCTGTCGCCGAGACTGTCCAACTGCTCGAACTGGGCGTCCAGCGACGAGGCGGCGAGCTCCTGCTTGCCCATCGCCCTCGCCTCCTCGCGGCGCACCTTGTCCTCGAACCGGCCGAGGTCGCTGGTCGGGTCCAGGACGTTGATGTTCTTGACCGCGTCCATCATGCGGTTCTGCGCCTGGGCGGATGTGGACCGCGCCACCAGCTCGTCGCGCTTCGCCCGCAACTCGTTCAGCTTCACCTTCATCCGCTCCAGACCGGTCTTCAGCTTGTCCACGACCTCCGTCTGGGAGGCGATGGCGGGCTCCGCGGTCTTCGCCTCCTTCTCGGACTGGAGCTGGCGCTCCAGCGCGACCTTCGCGAGGTTGTCGAACGTGTCCGCCTCCCCGCTCCGCCCCGCCGCGCGCAGCTCGTCCGCCTTCTTGCTGGCCGCGAGTGCCTTCTCGCCCCACTCGCGGCCCGCGGCCACGTCCTCCGTGTGGTCCTGCTCCAGCAGGCGCAGATTCCCGATGGTGCCGGCCACCGCCTCCTCCGCCTCGGCGATGTTGTTGGTGTAGTCACGGATCAGCTGGTCCAGCAGTTTCCGCGGATCCTCCGCCTGGTCCAGCAGAGCGTTGATATTGGCCTTCGCCAGCTGGCTGACCCGGCCGAGGATGGTCTGCTTGGTCATGGCTCTTCTCCTTGTGGCCTTGGGGCCCCGTGACCCCGGGGCCTTGTGGGGAAAGGTGATTACGTCAGAACCGGCCGCCGCCGCCCATCCGGCCGCGCGTCCCCCCGCCGCCGAAGCTGCCGGGGCCGCCGCCGCCCCGGTAACCCCCGCCGAACCCCCCGCCCCCTCCGATGCCGCCCCCGCCGCCGAACAGGCCGCCCAGGAGAATTCCGCCGAGCACCGCGCCACCGAGCCCGCCTCCCGTCCCCTGTACACCGGCGCCGCCGTACCGGCTCCCGAACGACCGCACGTCCTGCTCGGCGAGGTCCTGCGCCGTCCTGGCCAGCGCGTCCGCCTGCTGCGCCTCGGCCAGCGCGCCCTGCGTGTCGCCCGACACCGCCGCGGCGTGCGCCAGCTCCAGCCGCCGCTGCGCCTCCATCAGGCGGGTACGGGCCTGGCTGCCGACCGCCCCGCGATGCGTGCCGATGTAGTCGGCGGCGGCGCCGATCGCCGAACGCGCGGTGAGCATCGCCTGATCGAAAAGCGTGCCGGCCCGGCGGCTGCCCTCCTCGCGCTCCCGCGCCCCGGTCAGCGCCTCGTCGAGGACCGCGTCCGCCTCCTCGACCCGGCGCAGCGCGTCGATCGGGTCGTACCGTCCGGAGTCCAGCTCGCGCCGTACCCCCGAGACCACCGCCTCGGCGCGGCCGATCCGGCCCTGGAGGTCGGCCGTGGGCACCCCCTGCGTCGTGCCCTTCAGCAGCCCGCGCGCGTCGGCGAGATCCGTCTCCGTCTCGGTCAGCGCGCCGGGAAGCTTCCCGGCCGCCTCCGCCAGTTCCTGCGCGCGCCGTTCGACCGTCTCGACAAGCGTGGCGGCCTGCCCGACGGCCGCCTCCGCCGCCCGCACATGCACGGCCGCCATGCCGTTGTCGCCCGCGCCGGTGAAGCCGCGGGCCTCGTCCAGAGCGGTGGACGCGAAGACGAGCCGGTCCTCGGCCTGTGTGACGCTGTCCGCGACAGGCGCGGAGGCCGAGTCCGCGTACCGCTCGCGCATCGCGGCGAGCGTGTCCCGCGCCGTCGCGACCCGCCCGTTCAGCTCGCGGAAGGTGGCCCCGACCGTCTCGACGGCCTGGGGCGCGTTCCGTTCCAGGGCCCGGAGCCGGTCGAAACCCTCGGACTCGGCGTCCAGCCGGCCGTTGGCCTCCGCGCAGCGGGCGATGATCTCGTCCAGCATCCGGCGGCGGGTCGGGTCGTCCTCCGGGAAGGCGTCGTCCAGTTGCTGGCGCAGCCGGAAGGCGAGCGTCAGCTGACCCTTCGCGAAGGCCACGGCGTCGGTGAACGGCGCCGCCTCCTCCTCGCCGAACTGCGCTGTGGCGAAGCCCAGTTCCTCCTGACTGGTGCGCAGCGCGTCGTCCGTCTCGACCAGGACCTGCTTCGCCCGGCTGTCGAGCTCGGGCAGCGGAGTCGGCGCGGGCCGCTCCGTACCGCCGGAGGAGCCCCAGCCCTGCCGCCCGCCCCGCGGTGTCGTACGGGCCGCCATCCGCCGCTTGCGTTTGGCGAAGGTGTACGCCCCGATGGCCGCCGCCCCGAGCACGACGATGACGGGCAGCACCAGATTGGTCGCCGCGCCACCGTCGGCCGCGGGGCCGCCCGGGTCCGCCACCCCGGGCGTGATGGCGGGCGTGGGCACCGGCCGGCCCGCGAGCACCGCGCCGAACCCGTCCGCGGCGCCGATCGCCGCGGCCGACCAGTCGTTCTGCCGCAGCGCGGGTTCGACGGCGGTGCGGGCGACCGTGCCGAGCTGGCCGGCGGTGAGGGGCGAGTCGATGTCGGCGGAGTAGGCGTACTGCCGGTCGTGGGTGGCGACCGCGAGCAGGAGATCGTCACGGCCGAGGCCGTTGCGGGTGGCCGTCGTGTCGGCCCAGCTCTGCGGCGAGTGCCCGGAGAAGTCACGTACGTACACGACGAAGAGCTGCACCCGCCGGTCGTTGTAGAGCCGGTCGAGCGCCCGGCTCACCGCGGGCCGCTGATTGCCCAGCGCCCCCACCTTGTCGGTGATCTGCCCCTGCCGGTCGAGGGGGATCGGCTGCTCGGCGGCTGCCCGCTGAGCCGTGGGTACGACAAGCCACCACGCCACGACCAGCGCGGCCAGGAGGGTCCTGGCGGCTATACGCGTCCGGGGGCGACGGAGCCCAGGAAGACGGGGCCCGGGGCGGCTCACGAGTGACGTCACATTTGGGAGGTTATGTCCAGCAAAGGGCGGGCGCGACCGGACGTAGCGGCCCCTGGAACGGGTGCTGTGTTGTCAGCGAAAGGCGCCCGGCGCATAGCCTGAGCGTCTCCATGACCGGCCGGTCATGGGCACACGGGGGAGGTAACGGCTTTGCGTGCACAGCTGCGCGGATTCGGACGGACACTGATACCCGCCTGGCGTGCGCCTCGCGCGCGGTGGCCCAAGCGGGTCGCGCTGGCGCTCGCCGTCCTGCTCGTCGTACCGGCCCTCACCGGCGCGGTCGCCCTGCGCCTCACCTACGCGGGCGACCTCCAGGACGGCACCCGCACCCGCGGCAAGGACGCCATCTGGCTCGGCCACGCCTGGGTGGACGGCCGGAAGAAGGACGCGGATCTCGCCGCCTTCGCGGAGCGGATCCGCGGGACCGGGATACGCGACCTGTACGTCCACGCCGGGCCGCTGGAGCACGACGGCACCCTCCCCACGGCCCGCTACCCCCGGGCGCGCTGGCTGATCGACGCCGTCCACCGCGAGATCCCGGGCGTACGCGTGCACGCCTGGCTGGGCGACAAGCTCGCGACCGAATCCCCCGACGGGCTGCGGCTGGAGCGCGCCGCGTCCCGCGCCGCCGTGGTGGGCTCCGCCGGACAGATCCTGGACGCGGGCTTCGACGGCGTTCACTTCGATCTGGAGCCGCTGCACTCCGGCGATCGCGACTATCTCTCGCTCCTCGACGACCTGCGCGCCCTCACCCGGGCCCGGGATGTGCCGCTCTCCATCGCCGCCCACCAGATCGATCCGGTGCCCGCGCTGCACTCCGTCGCCGACGCGCTCACCGGACATCCCAAGTGGTGGTCGCAGGCGTTCTTCGCGCAGGTCGCCCGGCGGGTCGATCAGATCGCCGTCATGTCGTACGACACGGCGATGCCGCTGGAGAGCCTGTACGGCGGCTATGTCGCGCAGCAGACCACGCTCGCCCTCGAAGTCACGCCGGAGGGCACCGACCTGCTGATGGGTCTGCCCTTCTACTACGAGGACGACATGAGCCACCACGGCCACGCGGAGACCGTCGCGGCCGCGGTCCGCGGCGTCAGGCTGGGCCTGGGGCGCACGGACCGCGACCGGGACCGCTTCGGCGTCGCGATCTACGTCGACTTCGCGGCGACCGAGAAGGACTGGACGTCCTACCGCGACGGCTGGGGACGTCTGGATGACGCCTAAAACCTGTCCGGACGGGGCTTGAAGCCCGCCTGTCCGGACCGGGTTTGAAGCCTGTCGGTCCGGACCGGGTTTGAAGCCTTTCCGTCCGGACGGGGCGTGGAGCCGCGGCCTCAGATGCTGAATCGCTCCTGCGCCAGCAGCGGCCGGACCCGCGAGGTGAATCCGCCCGTACGGAACGGCCGCTGGAGCAGCCCGGGACGCAGTTCCTGGGCGAGCGCGGCGGCGATCATGCCCTGGTCGAGGGCGAGGACGAAGTCGCTGACCCGGCCCGTCCCCACATTGACGGAGTCACGGAAGCCGTAACGCTCGTCGTACGCGCCGAAGTCGGCCGCGATCGCCCTGAGATTGGCGATGGCCTCCCCACGCGCCTGCGGCAGCGCGAGGAACGACGCGTGCGGGGTGACGACCCCGTTGGTGTACGCGGACGGCGGCGGCAGCGGCTCGCCGTGGGTGACGAAGGTGCGGTCGGTGTTGGAGGCGTACCCGTCGGTCTGCATCCCGATCGCGTCGACGCGGTGACGGGCGCGAGCGTCTCGACGGGCAGCTCGTCGGCGGCGCGCAGCTTCCGCCACTGCTGGTCGTCGGGCCAGTCGCCGCCGTCCAGGTCCTTCCAGACGGCCTGGATATTGGCGTGGTGCTGGTCGACCCCGCGCGACTCGACGCTGTAGACGGCGCCCGGTTCGAGCCCGAGCACGCGGACGGTCGCGGCGCGGTCGAGCACGGCCGCCCCGTCGATCTTGGACTGGTCGAGGGTGCCGCTCCAGAGTAGGACGTCCACGGTGGAGCGGTCCTCCGCGCGGGTCGCGAGGGACTCGACGAGCGCGTCGGCGCCGTCGCCGCCGACGGCGGCGGGGATCCGGCCGCCGGTGAGTTGGGAGAGGAGATACAGCGCCCAGAAACGCGGCTTGCGCAGATTGCCCACCGTCAGCAGCCCGAAACCGCCGTGGAACAGCCGGGGCGGCCAGCCCAGTTCCTCGAACTGGTCGGAGGCCACCCAGTACGAGAGGCAGTCGGTGGACGACAGCGCGCTCTTCATGCCGCGCAGCACGAACGGCGCGGCGAAGACGGAGTCGCTGACGCGGTGGAAGTGCGTCGGCGTGACGCCCCCACTCCGTCCACAGGATCTCCGGCTCGGGCCTGCCGGTCGCCTCGGCGAAGGCGCGCGTCATCGGGCGGAAGTCCAGCGGGGCGTTGCCGTAGGTGTGGGTGGAGACGAAGTCGACCGGGACGTCGTGCTCCTGGCAGTACTCGAGCAGCGCGCCGACCCAGCCGGCCGCGGCGGAGGAGGGCCCGCCGACCCTGATCCGGTCGTCCACGCCCTTCACGGCGCGTACGGCGACCTCGTACAGCCGGTGGTAGTCGTCCTGGGTGCCGTTCCAGAACACCTCCAGATTGGCCTCGTTCCAGACCTCGAACTCCCAGCCGGCGACGGTGTCGCGGCCGTACCGCTCCTGGAGGTGGACGGTCAGCTCGCGGCAGAGGTCGCCCCAGCGCTCCCAGCGCGCGGGCGTGGAGACGAGGGCCTTGTAGTCGAAGACCGTGTAGTGCGGGTCGGAGGCGAGTTCCCTCGGCATGAAGGAGAGCTCGACGACGGGCCTGAGGCCGGTGGCCAGGAAGCGGTCGACGGCGTCGAGACCGGAGAAGTCGAACGAGCCGTCGCCGCGTACGGTCACGGTCTCGGGCAGGAAGGTGCCGTGCGCGCGGACGGAGCGTACGCCGATCTCGTCGCGGACGATGGCCAGCGCCTCGCCGTACTCCTTCGCGACATCGGAGCCGCCCGCGCCCGGCTTGTCCCAGGTCAGCAGTGAGAAGTGCTCGGCGCCGATCATCCGGTTCCAGACGCCGGGGAGTTCGGTGGCCGGGGCCGCCGCGTCCACGGCCACGGTGACCTCGGCGGGGCGCGAGCCGGCGGCCCTGGCGGAGCCGGGCACGGCCTCGGACAGCGCGCCGGCACCGGTGTCCGACCAGGTGGCGATCTTGTAGAAGTAGCCGCGGCCCGGCTGGGCCAGTGTGTCCGCGTACGGCGGGTGCGGTACGGCGAGCACATCGCCGCCGAGGTGGTCGAGCGGCTCGAAGGGGCCTTCGGCGGAGTCGGCGCGGTGCACCAGATAACCGAGCGCGCCCGGCACCGGACGCCAGGTCAGCAGCACATGGCCGGTGCCGTCCTCGGCGGACGGACCGGCGGGAGCGGGAAGCTCCCCGATGCCGGTGAGCCGCCCGTCGCCGGGCTTCCCGATGCGCGACTCCCAGTGGGCGCGAGCGGCGGACTTTTCGGTCATGGCAGTACAAACCTTTTCTCGGAGGGGGGTGCGGAGCTACAGAAGCGCGCGGAGGTAGGTGAAAGAGCGGGCGGAGGGCGGGCTGAGGGTGGGCGCGGGGGGCCGGCGCGGGGCGGCCCGCTATTTGAGACCGGCCGTGGCGATGCCCTGAGTGAAGTACCGCTGGAGCACGAGGAAGACGAGCAGCACCGGCAGCACGATCAGGAAGGAGCCCGCCATCAGCATCCCGTTGGAGCCCACCGATTGATTGGGATCGGTGGCGAACGTGGCGAGCGCCACCGGGAGGGTGTATTTGCCCGGGTCGTTGGTGGCGATCAGCGGCCAGACGAAGTTGTTCCAGGAGCCCAGGAAGGTAAGGATCGCGAGCGTCGCCAGCGCGGGCTTGACCAGCGGCATCACGATCCGCCAGAAGACGTACCACTCACCGGCGCCGTCCATCCGGGCCGCCTCCAGCAGCTCGTCCGGGATCGACTGCATGAACTGCCGCATCAGGAAGACCTCGAAGGCCCCGGCGGCGAACGGCAGCACCAGGCCCGCGTACGAGTCGATCAGCCGTAACGTGCTCATCAGGACGAAAAGCGGCAGCAGCATCAGATTGCCGGGCACCATGAGGGCGCCGAGCACCAGCGCGAACAGCCTGTTCCGGCCGGCGAACCGCAACTTGGCCAGCGCGTAGCCCAGCATCGAGCAGAACACCAGATTGGAGACGGTCACCAGCACGGCGACCAGCACGGAGTTGAAGAAGTGGAGCGGCAGATCGAGCCGGTCGAGCAGGCGCGAGAAGTGCTCCAGGGTCCACTCGCCGGGCAGCCACACCGGCGGACTGGCCGTCAGTTCGCGGTCGGTCTTGAAGGCGGACAGCGCCATCCAGAGGAACGGCGCCGACATGACCAGCAGCCCGAGCGACAGCAGCGCGTACAGGCCGGGCTTCCGCAGGCGCTCGCCGCGCGTGCCGCGCCGGGGCACGACAGGAACGGGAGTCGAGGTCGGGGTCGGAGCCGGAGCCGGGGGCGGAGTCTGTACGGCGCTCATTTCGTGTTGTCCTTCAGCAGACGGAGCTGGAGCACCGTAATGCCCATGATCACGACGAAGAGCACATATGCCATGGCGCTCGCGTAGCCCATGTGGAAGAAGTTGAAGCCCTCGCGGTACATGTTCAGGGAGGCGGTGAGCGTGCTGTCCGAGGGGCCGCCCTGGGTCATCACGAACGGCTCCTCGAAGACATTGAGATAGCCGATCGTGGTGATCACCGTGGCGTAGAGCATCGTCGGCCGCAGCAGCGGCACGGTGATCCGGCGGAACTCCTGCCAGACACCGGTGCCGTCGAGCCGCGCCGCCTCCCGTACATCGGTGGGAATCGCCTGGAGGCCCGCGATGAACAGCACCATGACCGTGCCGAGATTGCGCCAGACCGCCATCAGGATCAGCGACGGCATGGCCAGCGCCTCGGAACCCAGGAAGTCGGGGGAGGTGAGCCCGACCTCGGAGGCGAGCCCCGCGATCAGCCCGTGTGCGACATCTGTGCGTGTGGCTTCTGTGTGTGCGACGTCTGTGTGCACGACGTCTGTGTGTGCGGCTTCCGTGAGTTAAGCCGGGCTGATGGCGTTCCGAAAGCAGGTGTGACGGATTCCGTTTACGTCCGATGGGCCGTACCCGGTGGGCTACTTTCGCAACACGCCCTCGGCGCGCCGGCGCTGCCCTGGGACGACGGCTTCGTCTGCGGCCGACTGACCGTACCGACCTTCGGCAACCATCCGCTGCGGCTGACCCTGCCCTGCGTCGGGAGCGGCGAGGCGGTACGTGCCTACTACCGCGATCACCCCGGGATCGTGGACGTACTCCCGTACTTCGACGCCGCCACGGCCGCGAGCCGGATCCGAATCCCGATGATGGTCGCACCGGCCCTGTTCGACCCGTCGGTCCCGCCGGGCGCTTTTTCGAGGAGAGGCTGGGGTGAGGGCGGGGGTGGGGGTGCGGGTTCGTGCCGACTACCCCTCGGTCGTCACCCGCACCCGCAGCTCGCCCTGCGGGCCACCGAGACCGGGAGCATCAGGGAGACCGGTTCGCGGGTCGGTTCCGCGAGTCGTTGTACGAGCAGTTCCACCGCCTCCTCGCCGAGCCGGCGGATCGGCTGGCGTACGGTCGTCAGCGCCGGTCGCACCATTCGGCTCAGGGGAATCCCGTCGAAGCCCGCGACCGCGATGTCCCCGGGTACCCGTATCCCGCGCCGCTCCAGTGCGTGGAGCGCGCCGATCGCCATCTGGTCGTTGGCGAACAGCATCGCCTGTGGGCGGCCCCCGTCCCGGTCGGCGCGGTCGAGCAGCGTTTCCGCGGCCCGTTCTCCCTCGGCCTGGGTCATCATCACGGCGCGCAGATCGGGTTCGTCCGGGACCGGCAGTCCGGCCTCGGCGCAGGCGTCCCTGAACCCCCGGAACCGCGCCTCCGCGTCCGGTGAGTCCTTCTCGCCCCCGACGAAGACCAGCTCGCGCAGACCGTGGTCGCGGATCAGATGGCGGGTCAGTTCCCGTTCGCCGTCGGAGTTGGCCACCTCGATGTGGTCGAGGTGATCGATCTCGCGCGGTCCGGCCAGCATCACCACCGGCAGCCGCCGCGAAATCACCTCAAGGTCCTCGGTGGGGACGGTCCGCGCCAGTACGGCGAATCCGTCGACCCGCCCCGCGACCTTCGCCACCAGCGACTCCGGCCCGCCCTTCAGGGACGCCGCGATCAGCAGCGCGTAACCGTGCCGCCGCGTGGCCCGCTCCATGCCCCGGATGATCTGGTCCGAGTAGAGCATCACCGCGGTGTCGTCGTACGCGCCGTCCGTCTCGGCGTCCGGATCGGAGTAGTCGGGGAAGCAGAGCCCGAGCACGCCGGTGGTCCTGCTGGCCAGACCGCGCGCGTTTCCGCTGGGTACGTAACCGAGCGCGCGCGCCGCTTCCAGTACCCGGTCGTGGGTCTGGGCGCGCACGGAATCGGGGTTCCGGTAAACCCGCGAGACCGTCGCAATGGAGACGCCCGACCGCTCGGCGACGTCGTACACCGTGGGGGCACTCACCCGACCGACCCGTCCCCTTCTTCACTGTTGCTTGCGTGTGTCATGAAAGCGCATTCACCCTAGGCGCCGTGCTGTCCGGGGAGCAAGGCGGGCTCCCCTGGGGCAGGGCCGGGATGGCAGGGCCGGGATGGCGGGGCAGGTATCCGACCAAGAATGACAGGGAAACTTGCAAGGCTACCTGTCTATATCCTACGGTGGACATATGCACGAGGAGTTCGAGCGGTCCGGAGACCCGACCGCCGAGCAGGTCGCCGCCGATCTCGGCGTCGTGGTCCGCAGGCTGGTACGACGGCTGCGCACGACCTCGCCGGAGAGCGGGCTCACGCCCTCCCAGCGCTTCGTCCTGGCGCGGCTGGTCGGCGAAGGGCCGTCGACCACGGCCGCGCTGGCCCGCGCGGAGTACGTACGGCCGCAATCCATGCGGCTGACCCTCGGCGCCCTGGAGGAACAGGGCATGGTCGAGCGGACGCCGGATCCCGACGACGGGCGGCAGTCCGTCGTCTCGGTCACGGACGCCGGCCGCCGCACGGTCGCCGCAGTCCGCGCGGCCAAGCAGGGCTGGCTCTCCGAAGCGATCGCGGGCGAACTGGACGGCGCGGAACGCCGGACGCTGGCCGAGGCCGTGGCCCTGCTGGAGCGGCTGGTGGAGAGGAGCGATTGACACGGAGGCGCGCGGGAGCGTGCTTCGGTGCGCCGCCGGGGCTGATCGCTACGAGCAACCAGGCCGCGGCGCCCCCGCCGTCCTCGGTGTGCTGCCGATCATCCTGACCGTCACCCACCGGGCGCTGCGCGACCACCGACAACCGCCCCACCCCGTAAGGCAAGGAGCACCACCATGACCGTCACCACGCTCGACCCCAAGACCGCCCTGGTCGTCGTCGACCTCCAGAAGGGCATCGCGTCCCTGCCCACCACCCCCCACCCGGCCGCCGAGGTCGTGGCGCGCTCCGCCGAGCTCGTCGCCGCCTTCCGCGCCAAGGGGCTGCCCGTCGTGTTCGTGCGTGTCACCGGCGGCGCCCCCGGCCGTACCGAGGGTCCGGCGCGCGGTGGGCAGCCGGCCGCCGACTGGGCCGACCTCGTGCCCGAACTGGGCGTCCAGGACAGCGACATCGTGGTCACCAAGCAGCAGTGGGGCGCCTTCTACGGCACCGATCTCGACCTCCAGCTGCGCCGCCGGGGCCTCACCCAGGTCGTGGTGACGGGCATCGCCACCAGCATCGGTGTCGAGTCCACCGCCCGCGCCGCGCACGAGCACGGCTACCACGTCACCGTCGCCGTCGACGCGGTCGCCGACATGGACGAGGGCGCGCACCGGAACAGTGTCGAGAAGATTTTTCCGCGGCTCGGCGAGACCGGGACAACCGAGGCGATCGTGAAGCTCCTCGGCTGACGCACCACAGAGGGGACACGGGAGGGGCCCGGAATCCTGGGCCCCTCCCGTCTCCACCTGGCTACGTCACTCGCCACGCCGCCGGATCTTGTTGCCCAGCCACACCAGCGGGTCGTATTTCCGGTCCACGGCCCGTTCCTTGAGCGGAATCAGCGCGTTGTCGGTGATCTTGATGTGCTCCGGGCACACTTCAGTGCAGCATTTGGTGATGTTGCAGTAGCCGAGGCCGTGCTCGTCCTGGGCGGTCTTCTTCCGGTCCAGCCCCGATTCCCCGGCCGCGTCCAGCGGATGCATATCCAGCTCGGCCACCCGCATCAGGAAGCGCGGCCCGGCGAACGCGGTCTTGTTCTCCTCGTGGTCCCGCACCACATGGCAGGTGTCCTGGCACAGGAAGCACTCGATGCACTTACGGAACTCCTGCGAGCGGTCCACATCCACCTGCTGCATCCGGTACTCACCGGCGGCCACCCCCGGCGGCGGTACGAACGACGGCACCTCCCGCGCCTTCGCGTAATTGAAGGAGACGTCCGTCACCAGATCGCGGATCACGGGGAAGGCTCGCAGCGGGGTGACCGTGATCGTCTCCTCGCGCGAGAAGACCGACATCCGGGTCATGCACATCAGCCGCGGCCGGCCATTGATCTCCGCGCTGCACGAACCGCACTTGCCCGCCTTGCAGTTCCAGCGCACCGCCAGATCCGCCGCCTGGGTCGCCTGGAGCCGGTGGATGATGTCGAGGACCACCTCCCCGTCGTTCACCTCGACGGCGAAGTCCTTCAGTTCCCCGCCGTCGGCGTCGCCCCGCCAGACCCGGAACTTCGCCTCGTATGTCGTCGACGCGTTCGCGCTCGCGCTCGCGCTCGTACCCGTACTCGCACTCACTCCTGAATCTCCTCTTCGGCGAGGTACTTGACCAGCTCTTCCTTGTCGAACAGGGCGAGCAGATCGGGACGTATGGGCTCGGTCGTCCGGCGCGTGAGGGCGATCCGGCCGGCCGCGGGATCGCTTGCCGCGCCCTCCTTCGTACCGGCGAGCCGGCAGTACAGATTGACCCGGCGCCAGTCGGTGTCCATGCCGGGCCAGTCCTCCCGGGTGTGGCCGCCGCGGCTCTCGGTACGTTCCAGCGCGGCCCGTGCGACGCACTCGCTGACCAGCAGCATGTTCCGCAGATCGAGCGCCAGGTGCCAGCCGGGGTTGAACTGGCGGTGGCCCTCGACCCCGGCCCGGCCCGCCCGTACGCGCAGCTCGGCCAGCTTCTCCAGCGCCTGCTCCATCTCCGTCTCGCGACGGATGATGCCGACCAGGTCGTTCATCGTCTGCTGGAGCTCCTGATGGAGGGTGTACGGATTCTCCACGGGCCGGTCACCCGAACCTTCCGAACCTCCCGAACTTCCCGGACCCCCCGAACTTCCCGCACCCCCCGAACCGTGCGGACCCTCCGGACCACCCCCGTCACCCCGTGACGTCTCACCCGCGCCGAACGGGCGCAGCGCCTCGGCCGCCGCCGCGTCGATCTGTTCCTCGTCCAGGGCCGGGCGCGCATCGAGCCCGGCCGCGTACGCGGCGGCGTGCAGCCCAGCCCGTCGGCCGAAGACCAGCAGATCGGAGAGGGAGTTCCCACCGAGCCGGTTGGAACCGTGCATTCCGCCCGCGACCTCGCCCGCCGCGTAC
Organism: Streptomyces sp. NPDC102274; assembly: GCF_044766385.1. Classification (NCBI taxonomy): domain Bacteria; kingdom Bacillati; phylum Actinomycetota; class Actinomycetes; order Kitasatosporales; family Streptomycetaceae; genus Streptomyces; species Streptomyces sp. NPDC102274. Next base: position 113,707 of record NZ_JBIWLW010000003.1, read on the forward strand.
AACCCGGCGACCCCGGGCGCGGCGGCGGTCTCCGAGTCGACGGCGATCCCGCCCATCACGTAGTGGCAGGTGGGGCCGACCTCCATCGCCTCCGCCGTGATGTCGACATCCGCCAGCTCCTTGAACTGGTGGTACATCGACGGCAGCCGGCGCCGGACCACCTCGGCGGGCATCCGCGTCGAGACATCGAGGAAGACACCGCCGTGCGGAGAGCCGCGGCCCGCCTTGACCTCGGAGTTGATGGCGCGGGCCACTTCGTCGCGGGGGAGCAGTTCGGGGGGACGCCGGTTGTGGTCCGGGTCGTCGTACCAGCGGTCGCCCTCGTCCTCCGACTCCGCGTACTTCTCCTTGAAGACATCCGGGATGTAGTCGAACATGAACCGCTTGCCCTCGGAATTGCGCAGCACCCCGCCGTCGCCGCGCACCGATTCGGTGACCAGGATGCCCTTGACCGACGGCGGCCAGACCATTCCCGTCGGATGGAACTGCACGAACTCCATGTTGAGGAGGGGAGCGCCCGCGAGCAGCGCCAGCGCGTGGCCGTCGCCCGTGTACTCCCACGAGTTCGAGGTCACTTTGAAGGACTTGCCGATCCCGCCCGTGGCGAGCACGACCGACGGGGCTTCCAGCACGAAGAAGCGGCCGGATTCCCGCTCGTAACAGAAGGCCCCCGCGACCCGGCCGCCGGCCCCCGAGCCGCCGCCGGCCTCCGAGCCGCTGGCCCCCGCGCCGCCGCCCTCTCCCGCGCCGCCGTCCTTCAGGATCCGGGTGACCGTGCACTCCTGGTAGACCTTGAGCCGCGCCTCGTAGTCCCCGTATTCGCGGAAGTCCTCCTGCTGCAACGCGACGACCTTCTGCTGGAGCGTGCGAATGAGCTCCAGGCCCGTACGGTCGCCGACATGGGCCAGGCGCGGGTACTCGTGCCCGCCGAAGTTGCGCTGGGAGATCTTTCCGTCGGGCGTACGGTCGAACAGCGCGCCCCAGGTCTCCAGCTCCCAGACGCGGTCCGGCGCCTCCTGTGCGTGCAGCTCCGCCATCCGCCACTGGTTGAGGAACTTCCCGCCGCGCAGGGTGTCGCGGAAGTGCACCCGCCAGTTGTCGCCGGAGTTCACATTGCCCATGGAGGCGGCGATCCCGCCCTCGGCCATCACCGTATGGGCCTTGCCGAAGAGGGACTTGCAGATGACGGCGGTACGAGCGCCCCGCTCGCGCGCCTCGATGGCGGCGCGCAGGCCCGCTCCACCCGCACCCACCACCACGACGTCCCACTGCCGGCGTTCGAGTTGCGTCATATCGGAAGGCTCTCCCTAAAAGAGGCGCGGATCGTCAGAAGAGGCGTGGGTCGGCGAAGGCTCCGGTGGCGAGCAGGTACACGTAGAAGTCGCAGAGGGCGACGCTGATCAACGAGGCCCACGCGAGCTGCATATGGCGGTTGTTGAGCTTCCCGGCCCAGCCCCACAGCCGGTAGCGCACCGGATGCTTCGAGAAGTGCCGCAGCCGGCCGCCGATGATGTGCCGGCAGGAGTGGCAGGAGAGCGTGTACGCCCAGATCAGCACGGTGTTGGCGAGGAAGATCAGCGAGCCGAGCCCCATATGGCCCCAGGCGTACTCCGCGTCCCGGAAGGTGAGCACGGTGTCGTAGGTGAGGATGCCCGCGACCGGCACGGCCGCGTAGAAGAAGTACCGGTGGATGTTCTGCAGGATCAGCGGGAAGCGGGTCTCACCGGTGTACTTCGCGTGGGGCTCGGCGACGGCGCAGGCGGGCGGCGAGGCCCAGAAGCCGCGGTAATACGCCTTGCGGTAGTAGTAGCAGGTCAGCCGGAAGCCCAGGGGGAAGATGAGGATCAGCAGCGCGGGGGACAGACCCCACCAGCTGCCGAAGATCTCCCAGTTCGGGCCGTTCCGCATCGGCGCGCAGCTCTCCGCCAGACAGGGCGAGTAGAACGGCGAGACGTAGGGCGCCGCGTAGTAGTCGCTGTTCGCGAACGCCCGCCAGGTCGAGTACACGATGAAGGCGAACAGTCCGGCGGCGGTCACGGCGGGCGCCAGCCACCAGCGGTCCGTCCGCAGATGGCGGGGCGCGATGGCGGCGCGCGAGGCGCCGTGCACGCCCGTACCGCCGGATGCGCCCGTACTGACGGCTGGGGGTTCGGTACCGGTGGCCAACGAGGACTCCTGACGGGAGGGGTGCTAAGGAGCCCGCCGATCGCGTACGCCCAGGCCCTCGTCGTCCGAGTCCGTCCACAGCGCGCTGTTGTACGGGGTGTCGGGGATGATCACCAGGTCATGGTCGCGGCCGGCCGGCTGGGGTCGGGGCTCGTTCTCACGCAGGAGCGCGAGACTCCGCTCCAGCCGTTCGACCGTGCGGACCAGGTCGTCGAGGCATCGTCTGACCGCTGTCACGTCGTCCTGCAGGGACATGAGTCGCCCTCACTTCCAGGGGCTCGGGTGGCAAGCGGGGATCGCGAGGGTCCCCCTCGGACGGCACTCTCGGCTCTCGCTCGGCGCTCTCGGCTCTCTGCGTGCGCCTGAGAGTGTTCCGCGTCACATCCCTCGTTGTGAAGCCGTAGGTCACCAGTTTTCCGGCGAGCCGGTCCGTCCTGGGGGCGCTTTGAGCCAAGAGCCGTGGCCGGGGGCGTTGGGCCGCTCGGGTGGGTTTGGCCGCACGTCACGCCGTGTCTGCGTCACCGCTGAGTCGCGGTCCCCTTCAGTGAGTGGGCAAATAGGTGTGATCATCTCTAAATTCCACAAACAGGACGAAGAGGTACAAGCCATGTCCCACGTCGGCGCCCCACGCGGGAGGACATGCTCCCGAACGCTCCGCTCCCGAACGCTCCGCTCCGTCGCGCTTCTCACTACCGGTGTGCTCGCCCTGGGGGCCCTGTCCGCGTGCACCTCGGAGGAGGACGGAAGCGAGCCCTCGGCCGCCGCCGCCCCGGACATCTCGGCCGTGAAGCGTGAAGGGGTCGTCCAGGGCGGCACCATGAACTGGGCGGTCGACACCATGCCCGCGACACTCAACACCTACCAGGCCGATGCGGACGCGGCCACGAGCCGGATCGCCGGTGCTGTACTGCCCGCCCTTTTCACGCTCGACAAGAGCGGCCGGCCCCAGCGGAACCCCGATTATCTGGAATCCGCCAAGATCGTCGAGCGCGAACCCAAGCAGGTCGTGCTCTACAAGCTCAACCAGCAGGCGGTGTGGAGCAACGGCCGGGAGATCGGGGCGCCGGACTTCGTGGCGCAGTGGCGTGCGCTGCGCGGCAAGGACTCCGCGTACTGGACGGCACGCAACGCCGGGTACGAGCGGATCGAGAAGATCGAGCGCGGTGCCAACAACCTTGAGGTCAGGGTCACCTTCAACAAGCCGTACGCCGACTGGGAGTCGCTGTTCAGCCCGCTCTACCCCAAAGACGTGATGGGGACGCCCAACGCGTTCAACGACGGCGCCAGGAAGAACCTGAAGGTGACGGCAGGCCCCTTCACCGTCAAGAAGGTGGACGGAAAGGCCAAGGAGACCACGCTCGCCCGTAACCCCCACTGGTGGGGAGAGCCGGCCAAGCTCGACCGGCTGATCATGCGCGCGGTCCCCAGGAAGGAGAGCGCGGCGGCGCTCGCGGCCAGCAAGGTCGACATCGTCGAGATCGACACCACCGTGGTCAAGCGCATGGCCCTGGCGGAGAAGGACGCGGAGAAGGAAGCCGAATCCGAAGGGAGCGGGCAGCCGCTCACCCACGGTCCCGGCACCACCGTCACCCCGGGCTCCGCGCTCCGGTCCTGGGCGCTGGCCCATGGCTCCGACGAGGAGGAGGCCGAGGAGGCGGTGGAGGCGCGCAAGCGGCACGCCGAGTCCGTCGCGCGGTACGCGCGGGAGCAGAAGGGACTGCGCGGTTACGAGATCCGCAGGTCGCTGGAGCCCGCGTTCACCCAGCTCGCGCTGAACGGCGAGTCCGGGCCGCTCGCGGACGAGCGGGTACGGCGGGCGGTGGCCCGCGCGATCAACCGTCAGGAATTGGCCGAAACCGTACTCGACCCGCTCGGACTGCCGGCGAAGCCGCCCGGCAGCCATCTGGCGCTGATGGGGCAGAAGGCGTACGCGGACAGCAGCGAGGCGCTCGGCCAGCAGGACACCGTCGAGGCGCAGGCCCTGCTGGCCGACGCGGGCTGGACGCCCGACGGGGCCAAGAAGAAGGTCAGCGGCGCCAAGGCCGGCAGCAAGGCCCACAAGAAGCCCGTGGAGGGTGAGGAGGGCGACGAGGAGCTGACCGAGGAGGAGGCCGAGGCGGCGGCGGAGGCGGCGGCCCAGGCGAAGCGGCCCGACGCGAAGACGGAAGAGGCCGAGAAGAAGAAGGCCGAGGAGCAGAAGCGGAAGTACGAGGAGAAGGCCGCGGCCGAGGAGAAGAAGAAGGGCGACAAGAACGACGACAAGGACGCGGCCGAGAAGAAGAAGGCCGACAGGGACGACGACCGGTACGCGGCCGACGTCCCCTCCGACGAGGGCCTGTACATCGTCGGGGACGACAAGCCGGGCGGGACGGCCCCGCGCCCCGAGTACGCCACCGCGCATGTCCTCGCCCCCGCGTCCGTCGCGCGCTTCCAGGGCGCCGCGCTGCTCCGGCAGGCCGCGGCCGTGGACGACTCCGACAAGAAGCCGGGCGGTGTGGCGGGCGCGTACGCCCCGCGCGGCACGGCGGCTCCCGCCTCCGCCTCCGCCTCCGCCGCGACCGTACCGAGCGGCCCGCTCGGCAAGGACGGAAAGCCGCTCAGCCTCCGCTTCGTACTGCCGGCCGGTGAGGGCGCGGAGTCGCTGCGCACCGTCGGTGAGCGGATCTCGCGGATGCTCGACCGCATCGGTGTCGGTACGGAGATCAGCAAGGTCGCGGACGAGGAATACTTCAAGGACCACATCGCCTCGGGCCACTACGACCTGGCCCTCTACTCCTGGCCCGCCAGCGCCTTCCCGGCGACCGACGGCCGGCCGATCTACGCCAAGCCCGTGCCCGCCAGTGACGGCTCGCTGCTGGTGGAGCAGAACTACACCCGCGTCGGTACGGACCACATCGACCAGCTCTTCGCCAGCGCCGCCGCCGAGCTGAACGAGCGCAAGTCCCGCGATCTGGTCCGGCAGGCCGATGCCCGTATCTGGGCCGCGGCCGGGTCCATCCCCCTCTACCAGCGTCCGCAGCTGGTCGCGGTGAAGCCGACGGTGGTGAACGCGGGAGCCTTCGGCTTCCAGACCCCTCGCTACCAGGACATCGGATTCAAGGAGGGCGGGGACGCGAGCCCGGACCCCAAGAAGAAGAAGTAGCGAAGAACCGGCGACGGAACCGGCGACGGAAGCGTACGTACGGCGAAGATCGAGAGAAGAAAAAACGGCCGGTTTTCGAAACCGCAGGTCAAGGCGTTTTCGGAAGCTCAGAACCCCATCAATTCGCTTGCCCGCCGGCCTCCCCGGCGGGCAAGCTCGTTTCTGTCCCTGACCCGGGCAGTTCCACACCCTCCCGCGTATCCCCGGCGCAGCCTCCCGCGCGGCCCCAGGCGCCCCCGCGCAGCCCCGTACCCCGTGATTTCTGCCTCTCCGATCGGGCTGGGAAGTCCCCGTCGCCTCGGCCCCGTACCATGGGAGTAGCCGTGGCCTGTCCGCCCGGCGGGCGTACGAGGAAAAACAACGCCGCATCCCACGATCGAGAGAAGCGCCAGCCAGCATGCCCACGCGCCACGACATCCGTAACGTCGCCATCGTCGCCCACGTCGACCATGGCAAGACCACTTTGGTCGACGCCATGCTGAAGCAGGCCGGCGCCTTCGCCGCGCACGCCGCCGAGCACCTCGACGACCGGATGATGGACTCGAACGACCTGGAGCGTGAGAAGGGCATCACGATCCTGGCCAAGAACACGGCCGTGAAGTACCACCCGAAGACGGGTGGCGACCCCATCACGATCAACATCATCGACACCCCCGGCCACGCCGACTTCGGTGGCGAGGTCGAGCGCGGTCTGTCGATGGTCGACGCCGTCGTGCTCCTCGTCGATGCCTCGGAGGGCCCGCTTCCGCAGACCCGCTTCGTGCTCCGCAAGGCGCTCGCGGCGAAGATGCCGGTCATTCTCTGTATCAACAAGACAGACCGCCCCGACTCCCGGATCGCCGAGGTCGTCGACGAGACGTACGACCTCTTCCTGGATCTGGACGCGACCGAGGAGCAGATCGAGTTCCCGATCGTCTACGCGTGCGCGCGGGACGGCGTCGCCTCGCTGACCAAGCCGGAGGACGGTACGGTCCCGGCCGACAGCGACAGCCTGGAGCCGTTCTTCAACACGATCCTGGCGCATGTCCCGGCGCCGGAGTTCGACGAGTCCGCTCCGCTCCAGGCCCATGTGACCAACCTGGACGCCGACAACTTCCTCGGCCGTATCGCGCTGTGCCGCGTCGAGCAGGGCGAGTTGAAGAAGGGCCAGACCGTCACGTGGATCAAGCGTGACGGCACGATGTCCAACGTCCGTATCACCGAGCTGCTGATGACCGAGGCGCTCACCCGCAAGCCGGCCGAGAAGGCGGGGCCCGGCGACATCTGCGCCATCGCCGGTATCCCGGACATCATGATCGGCGAGACCCTGGCCGATCCGGAGAACCCGATCGCGCTGCCGCTGATCACGGTCGACGAGCCCGCGATCTCGATGACCATCGGTACGAACACCTCGCCGCTGGTCGGCAAGGGCGGCAAGGGCCACAAGGTCACCGCCCGCCAGGTCAAGGACCGTCTCGACCGCGAGCTGATCGGTAACGTCTCGCTGCGCGTCCTGGACACCGAGCGCCCCGACGCCTGGGAGGTGCAGGGCCGCGGCGAGCTGGCGCTGGCCATCCTCGTCGAGACCATGCGCCGGGAGGGCTTCGAGCTGACCGTCGGCAAGCCCGAGGTGGTCACCAAGCAGGTCGACGGCAAGACGTACGAGCCGATCGAGCGCATGACGATCGACTCCCCCGAGGAGCACCTCGGCGCCATCACGCAGCTGATGGCGACCCGCAAGGGCCGCATGGAGACGATGACCAACCACGGCTCGGGCTGGATCCGCATGGAGTGGATCGTTCCGTCCCGCGGTCTCATCGGCTTCCGCACGGAGTTCCTGACCCAGACGCGCGGTACGGGCATCGCCCACTCGATCTTCGAGGGCCACGAGCCGTGGTTCGGCGATCTGCGCACCCGCAACAACGGCTCGCTCGTCGCGGACCGTTCGGGTTCGGTGACCCCCTTCGCGATGATCAACCTCCAGGAGCGCGGTGTCATCTTCACCGAGCCGGGCACCGAGGTCTACGAGGGCATGATCATCGGTGAGAACTCGCGCGCCGACGACATGGACGTGAACATCACCAAGGAGAAGAAGCTCACCAACATGCGTGCGGCCGCCGCGGACACCACCGAGAATGTGGTGCCGCCGCGGAAGCTCTCGCTGGAGCAGTCCCTGGAGTTCTGCCGCGACGACGAGTGCATCGAGGTCACGCCGGAGACGGTCCGGATCCGCAAGGTCGTCCTGGACCAGAAGCAGCGCGGCCGTACCGCCTCGCGCGCCAAGCACGCCTGATCCGACCGGAGTCGTGGCGTACAGCGCCCGACGCCGCCCGGACGGTTCGACGGCCCGGCCACCGCGGATGCGCGGCGGCCGGGCCGTTCGTCAACTGCTTTCCTCGGCCACCTGTCCGGATTCCGGACATCGCTCTCCGGAACATGTGTTAACAGTCCGTTTCGCGTGTGTCTGTCTGCGCTAATTTTGTCCGGATTTCGGGCCTCTAGGGCGCATCGATGTTGTCAAAACGAGACCCTTTAAGTGTGGTTTACAGCTCTGCCGTACTTAATAGTTGCTTCCATTGAGCTCGGGTCAATGGGTCATGCGCCATGGGGGGCGCCGACTCACGAGCACACTCAGGGCATTTGAACAGCCCGCTGTCAGGGGTGTCAGCGCGCGTAGATAATGCCCTTCTCGTCTGTGACTAGTGGACTCATGAGGAGGAACCCATGCGTGGTGCCAAGAGCGCCAAGTGGGTAGTCGGCGCGATAGTCGTGGCCCTGGCGGCGACGGCCTGTGGTGGCGGCGGAGATGACAGCAGCGATTCGGCGTCGAAGGAGAAGGGCAAGCCCGCGGGCTACGTCTCCGTCGATGTCGGTGAGCCGCAGAAGCCGCTGATCCCGGCCGACACGAACGAGACGCTCGGCAGCTACGTGATCCAGTCGCTCTTCACCCAGCTGCTGGACTTCGACTCGCAGGGCAAGATCGTTTACACGAACGCCGAGTCGGTGACGTCGACCGACAACAAGACCTGGACGGTCAAGCTCAAGCCGGGCTGGAAGTTCCACGACGGTACCCCGGTCACGGCCGAGTCGTACGTCAAGGCGTGGAACTGGTACGCCAACATCAAGAACAACCAGCAGAACTCCTTCTGGTTCGAGGACATCGCCGGCTACGCCGACGTCCACCCGGAGAAGGGTGCCCCGAAGGCCGACGCCATGTCGGGCCTGAAGGTCGTCGACGACACCACCTTCACCATCGGACTCTCCGCGCCGGTCCCGTACTACGAGTACAAGCTCGGCTACGCGACCTTCGCGCCGCTGCCGGAGGTCTTCTACAACGACCCCAAGGCGTTCGGCCAGAAGCCGGTCGGCAACGGTCCCTACATCTTCGAGAAGTGGGACCACAAGAAGCTGATCCAGGTCAAGGCCAACCCTGACTACCTGGGCCCGAACAAGGCCAAGAACAAGGGTGTCCTCTTCAAGAACTACGCGACCGTCGAGGCCGCGTACCAGGACCTCCTCTCCGGCAACCTGGACATGATCCGCCAGGTCGGCCCGAAGGACCTGCCGAAGTACAAGCAGGACCTCGGCGACCGCGCGATCGACCAGGCGTACGCGGCTGTCCAGAGCATCGTGCCGGCGTTCTACTCGACGACCTTCAAGGACATCGACCCGAAGGTCCTCCAGGGTCTGTCGATGGCGATCGACCGCGACACGATCACCAAGACCGTCCTCAACGGCACCCGTAAGCCCGCCACCAGTTTCACCCCGCCGGGCGTTCAGGGTAACCAGAACCTGAACACCGACGTCTTCACGTACAACCCGGCGAAGGCGAAGCAGCTTGTCACCGAGGGCGGCGGCGTCCCCGGCAACAAGATCTCGATCCAGTACAACGCGGACGGTGGCCACAAGGAGTGGGTGACCGCGGTCTGTGAGTCGATCCGCAACGCCACCGGTGTGGACTGTGTTCCGGACGCCAAGCCGGACTTCCAGACCGACCTGGAGGCTCGCGACAACGACCAGGTCAAGGGGATGTACCGCGGTGGTTGGGTCGCCGACTACCCGCTGAACGTCAACTTCATGCGGGAGCTGTACGGCACGACCGCCGAGGCCAACAACGGCCGGTTCTCCGACAAGGAGGTCGACGCGGCCTTCAAGAAGGGCGACAACGCCAAGACCCTGGACGAGTCGATCAAGGCTTACCAGGACGCGGAGAAGCTCCTCATCGGCAAGATGCCGGCGATTCCGCTGTGGGAGTACAAGACCAACGGCGGCTACTCCAAGGCTGTGGACAACGTGACGGTCGACTTCCACGGTGACTACAACATCACCGACGTCACGGTCGTCAAGTAACCAGCCCGAGGGTCATCCCCCCACTCGGCCATCAGCCGTCGACGTAACGACGGTAGGCCCCGGGGCCGCTCCCCAGGTCAACGGGAGCGGCCCCCCGGGCTGCAGTTATCCATTCGGAGGCAAACATGGGGCGATATGTCGCGCGGCGACTGCTCCAGATGATCCCGGTCTTCATCGGGTCAACCTTGCTGGTCTTCTCCATGATGTACGCCCTGCCCGGTGACCCCGTGCGCGCGCTCGCCGGAGAGCAGACCGTCGACCCGGCGCAGATCGCGGCGATGAAGAAGGACCTCGGTCTCGATCTTCCGCTCTGGCACCAGTACTGGAACTATCTGGTCGGCCTGTTCCAGGGCGACTTCGGTACGCAGATCGCCAGTGGAAGACCCGTCGCCGACATCATCTCGGAGGCATTCCCGATCACGGTCCGGCTGACCCTGTTCGCCTTCACCTTCACCGCGCTGGTCGGCATCTCCATCGGCGTCTTCGCCGGGCTGAAGGCCGACACGCTGCGCGACCGCGGCCTGCTGATCCTGACGCTTCTGCTGATCTCCGTTCCCTCGTTCGTGCTCGGCTTCCTCGGCCAGTACTTCTTCGCCTTCCAGCTCGGCTGGGTGGACCCGAACGTGAGTGCGGAAGCGAACTGGAACGAGCTGTTCCTACCGGCCGTCGTACTAGGTTCCCTATCACTGGCCTACGTGGCACGTCTCACGCGTACCTCCATCGCGGAGAACCTGCGCTCCGACTACATGCGCACCGCCGTGGCCAAGGGGCTGCCGCGCCGGCGCATCATCGGAGTACACCTGATGCGCAACTCCATGATTCCGGTGGTGACCTTCCTCGGTACCGACCTCGGCGCCCTGTTGGGCGGCGCGGTCGTCACGGAAGGCATCTTCAACGTCAAGGGTGTCGGCTACAACATCTTCGACGCGCTCAGGCACCGCGAGGGCGCCACGGTCGTGGGCATCGTGACCCTGATCGTCGTCGTATATCTCGTCGCCAGCCTGCTCGTCGACCTGCTCTACGCGGTCCTGGACCCGAGGATCCGTTATGCCTGAGGCACTCAAGGACACCGTCAAGGACCAGCCCGCCGAGACTCCGGCCGCTCCCCGGGCCGACGGCAAGGTGGGCAAGCCCCGCAGTCTCTGGTCGGACGCCTGGCACGACCTGCGGCGCAACCCGCTGTTCGTCATCTCCGCCGTCCTGATCCTGTTCCTGCTGACGATGGCGGCCTTCCCGCAGCTGTTCACCAGCGCGGATCCGCGCTACGCGGACCTGGCCAAGCACTATCTGCAGAAGCCCAACTGGGGTCACTTCTTCGACGAGGACTGGTTCGGGTACGACATCCAGGGCCGGTCGATCTACGCCCGCGTCGTCTACGGCGCACGGGCCTCGATCCTCGTCGCCGTCGTCGTCACCGGGCTCGTCACCATCCTCGGCACCGTGGTCGGTATGCTCGCCGGCTACTTCGGCGGCTGGATCGACTCGCTCCTGTCCCGGCTCACCGACATCTTCTTCGCCGTGCCCTTCATGCTCGGAGCGATGGTGGTGCTGACCTCCTTCACCGAGCGTTCGATCTGGGTCGTGATCCTGTCCCTCGCCTTCCTGGGCTGGACACAGATCGCCCGCGTCGCGCGCGGCTCGGTCCTCACCATCAAGCAGGCCGACTATGTGATGGCGGCCAAGGCGCTCGGCGCCTCGACCAGCCGTATCCTGCTCCGGCACATCATGCCCAACGCCATCGCCCCGGTGATCGTGGTCGCGACCATCGCGCTCGGCGGCTACATCTCGGCCGAGGCCACGCTGTCGTTCCTGGGTATCGGTCTCGCCGAACCGGCCGTCTCCTGGGGCGTCGACATCTCGTCGGGCCAGGAGCAGCTGCGTAACGCCGCGTTCGTCCTGATCATCCCGTCGGTCATGGTGTCGATCACTGTTCTGGCCTTCATCATGCTCGGCGATGCGGTACGCAACGCCCTCGACCCCAAGCTGCGCTGAGGGAGGCGTACATGACCATCATCGATGACACGACGGCGGACGTTCCTTCTCCGCACGGCTCGCCCGAGGGCGGCGGCCCGCTGCTCGAAGTCCGTGACCTGCACGTGGAGTTCCACACCCGTGACGGTGTGGCCAAAGCGGTCAACGGAGTCAACTACAGCGTCAGCGCGGGCGAGACGCTCGCCGTGCTGGGCGAGTCCGGATCCGGCAAGTCCGTGACCGCGCAGGCGATCATGGGCATCCTCGACATGCCTCCGGGGCGCATTCCGCAGGGCGAGATCCTCTTCCGCGGCCGGGACATGCTCACGATGAGCAACGAGGAGCGCCGGGCCATCCGCGGCCAGAAGATCGCGATGATCTTCCAGGACGCGCTGTCCTCGCTCAACCCGGTGCTCTCCGTCGGCTACCAGCTCGGCGAGATGTTCCGCGTCCATCAGGGCCTCTCCAAGAAGGAGGCCAAGGCCAAGTCCATCGAGCTGATGGACCGCGTGCGTATCCCCGCCGCCAAGGACCGGGTCAACGACTACGCGCACCAGTTCTCCGGCGGTATGCGCCAGCGCATCATGATCGCCATGGCGCTGGCGCTGGAACCCGACCTGATCATCGCGGACGAGCCGACCACGGCGCTCGACGTCACCGTCCAGGCCCAGGTCATGGACCTGCTGGCGGAGTTGCAGCGCGAGTACAACATGGGCCTGATCCTGATCACCCACGACCTCGGCGTCGTCGCCGATGTCGCGGACAAGATCGCGGTCATGTACGCGGGCCGGATCGTGGAGACCGCCCCCGTGCACGAGCTCTACAAGCGTCCCGCGCACCCGTACACCCGAGGCCTGCTCGATTCGATTCCGCGCCTGGACCAGAAGGGCCAGGAGCTGTACGCGATCAAGGGGCTTCCGCCCAACCTCACGCGGATTCCGGCCGGTTGCGCCTTCAACCCGCGCTGCCCCTCGGCGCAGGACATCTGCCGTACGGACATTCCGGCCCTGCTTTCCGTCACCGAGCGGGACGGCACCGAGCTGCCGGGCCGCGGAAGCGCGTGCCACTTCTGGAAGGAGACGATCCATGGCTGAGCCGAAGAAGAACGACGACTCCATGGACGCCACCCCGAACGTCAGCGCGGTCGAGACGGCCGACGCCGTCACGGTCGAGGACTCCGTCGCCGCCATCGAGGCGCCGGCGCAGCGGGGCGAGCCGATCCTTCAGGTGCGCAACCTGGTCAAGCACTTCCCGCTGACCCAGGGCATCCTGTTCAAGAAGCAGGTCGGCGCCGTCAAGGCCGTGGACGGTATCTCGTTCGACCTCTACCAGGGCGAGACGCTGGGCATCGTCGGGGAGTCCGGCTGCGGCAAGTCCACCGTGGCCAAGCTGCTGATGACGCTGGAGCAGGCGACCGCCGGCGAGGTCTTCTTCAAGGGCCAGGACATCACCAGGCTGTCCGGGCGCGCGCTGAAGGCCGTCCGCAGGAACATCCAGATGGTGTTCCAGGATCCGTACACCTCGCTGAACCCCCGGATGACCGTCGGTGACATCATCGGCGAGCCCTTCGACATCCATCCGGAAGTGGCACCGAAGGGCGACCGGCGCCGCAAGGTCCAGGAACTGCTCGATGTCGTGGGTCTCAACCCGGAGTACATCAACCGCTATCCGCACCAGTTCTCCGGCGGCCAGCGCCAGCGCATCGGCATCGCCCGCGGTCTCGCTCTCAACCCCGAGATCATCATCTGCGACGAGCCGGTGTCGGCCCTGGACGTCTCGGTCCAGGCCCAGGTCATCAACCTGATGGAGAAGCTCCAGGACGAGTTCAACCTCTCCTACATCTTCATCGCGCACGACCTGTCGATCGTCCGGCACATCTCCGACCGGGTCGGCGTGATGTACCTCGGCAAGATGGCCGAGATCGGTACGGACACCCAGATCTACGACCACCCGACGCATCCCTACACCCAGGCGCTGCTGTCGGCGGTCCCGGTGCCCGACCCGGACGCCCGTGAGGGCCGCGACCGGATCATCCTCAGTGGTGACGTCCCGTCACCGGCGAACCCGCCCTCCGGCTGCCGCTTCCGGACCCGCTGCTGGAAGGCGCAGGACAAGTGCGCCACGGAGGTCCCGCTGCTGGCCATTCCCGAGCGCTTCAAGGGCACGGACGGGCACACCGCCCACGAGTCGGCGTGCCACTTCGCGGAGGAGAGGGACGTCGTCCACGCGGCGTGATCCCGTAGCCGTACGGGAACGTACGCGTACGAGCAAGTGAGCGGCGCCCGGAACGAAAGGTTCCGGGCGCCGCTTCGCGTGGTGGCTGCCCCTCACTGAGGCTGATGATTTTTCCGTTCTCCTTCGCCCGTATGGGTGGCCCGAGTGTGCGAACCATCCCTGATGGTCCGATCTTTGGTCTGAGCAAGCCCACACACTCCGAGGAGACGCATCCATGCGAGGAGCCGCACACGCCGGACGGGTCGCCTGCGCGGTGGCCGTCGTCCTCGCCGCGTCGGGCTGCGGTGGGGCGGCCGACGTCATCGGCGGTCCCCACGGCGTGGTGCGTTCCTCCTGGGGTGATCCGCAGAATCCGCTGGAGCCCGCGAACACCAATGAGGTCCAGGGCGGCAAGGTCCTGGACATGCTCTTCCGGGGTCTCAAGCGGTACAACCCGAAGACCGGCAAGGCCGAGAACGCCCTCGCCGAGAAGATCGACACGACGGACTCGACGAACTTCACCGTCACCGTCAAGAACGGCTGGACCTTCAGCGACGGCGAGAAAGTGACCGCGAAGTCCTTCGTGGACGCCTGGAACTACGGTGCGAACCTCGACAACAACCAGAAGAACGCCTACTTCTTCCAGTACATCGACGGATACGACACGGTCCACCCGGCCACCGGGCAGCCCACCGCCCGGACGCTGTCGGGGCTGAAGGTCACCGGACCCAGGACGTTCACGGTCAGGCTGTCGCAGCGCTTCTCCACCTGGCCGGACACCTTGGGGTACGCGGCGTTCGCGCCGCTGCCCAGGGCGTTCTACGACCACCACGCCGCCTGGCTCGCCAAACCCGTCGGCAACGGCCCCTACACGGTGGAGAACTACACCAAGGGCTCCCAGATGTCCCTGCGCACCTGGAAGGGGTACCCGGGCGCCGACAAGCCGCGCAACGGCGGCGTGGACCTCGTGGTCTACACCGACAACAACACCGCGTACACCGATCTGGTCGCGGGAAACCTCGATCTCGTCGACGACGTCCCCGCCTCACAGCTCAAGAACGTGCGGTCCGACCTCGGCGGGCGCTACATCAACAGCCCGGCCGGCATCATCCAGACCCTCGCCTTCCCGTACTACGACAAGGAGTGGAACACCCCGGGGGCCGCCCTGGTGCGCACCGGGCTCTCCATGGCGATCAACCGCAAGCAGATCACCGACACGATCTTCCGTAGGACCCGCACCCCGGCGACCGACTGGACCTCCCCGGTCCTCGGCGCGGACGGCGGCTATCTGCCGGGGCTCTGCGGCAGGGCCTGCGACTACGACGCGGCCGCGGCGAAGAAGCTGATCCAGCGGGGCGGCGGCATCCCGCGCGGCCGGCTGACGATCACGTACAACGCCGACACCGGCTCCCACAAGGAGTGGGTCGACGCGGTCTGCAACAGCATCAACAACGCGCTGGGCAAAGACAAGGCGTGTGTGGGCAGTCCGGTCGGCACCTTCGCGGACTTCCGCAACCGGATCGGCCAGCGGAAGCTGAGGGGGCCGTTCCGGGCGGGCTGGCAGATGGACTACCCGCTGATCCAGAACTTCCTCCAGCCGCTCTACTACACCAACGCCTCGTCCAACGACGGCAAGTGGAGCGACCCCCGGTTCGACCGGCTCGTCGACGAGGCCAACGCCGACGCGGACGCCAGGTCGGCGATCCGGACGTTCCAGCAGGCGGAGGGCGTCGTACGGGACCGGATGGCGGCCATCCCGCTCTGGTACCAGAACGGCAGCGCCGGCTACTCGGACCGTGTCTCCCATGTCGAACTGAACCCCTTCAGCGTCCCGGTCTACAACGAGATCACGGTCAGCTGACGCCCGGGGCCCACGCCCTCCCACGAACCCCGGAGCCCTCCATGGGACGTTATGTGATCCGGCGTCTGCTGCAGATGATCCCGGTCTTCATCGGCGCCACCCTGCTGATCTTCCTGATGGTCAATGTGATGGGCGACCCCGTCGCGGGTCTCTGCGGCGAGCGGCAGTGCGATCCCGCCACCGAGGCCAGGCTACGCCAGGAGTTCGGCCTCGATAAGCCGGTGTGGCAGCAGTACCTCACCTATATGGGACATGTCTTCTCCGGCGACTTCGGGACCGCCTTCAACGGCCAGCAGGTCATCGACCTGATGGCCTCGGCCTTCCCGGTCACCATCCGGCTGACGATCGTGGCCGTCGTCTTCGAGATCATCATCGGGATCGTCTTCGGCGTGATCACCGGGCTGCGCCGGGGCCGCCCGGTCGACACCTCCGTACTGCTGCTGACGCTGGTGGTCATCGCCGTACCGACCTTCGTCACCGGTCTGCTGGCGCAGCTGGTGTTCGGCGTGAACTGGCATCTCATCCGGCCGTCGGTCTCCCCGGCGGCCCCGCTCGACGAGCTGATCCTGCCGGGGCTGGTGCTCGCGTCCGTCTCCCTGGCCTATGTCACCCGGCTGACCCGGACCTCGATCGCCGAGAACGCCCGCTCCGACTATGTCCGTACCGCCGTCGCCAAAGGTCTGCCCAGACATCGGGTGATCACCCGGCATCTGCTGCGCAACTCGCTGATCCCCGTGGTCACGTTCATCGGTACGGACATCGGCGCGCTGATGGGCGGCGCGATCGTCACCGAGCGGATCTTCAATATCCATGGCGTCGGATTCCAGCTCTACCAGGGCATCCTGCGCCAGAACACCCAGACCGTCGTCGGCTTCGTGACCGTGCTGGTCATCGTCTTCCTGGTGGCGAATCTGCTGGTCGACCTCCTCTACGCCGTACTCGACCCGAGGATCCGCTATGCCTGAGCCGCAGTCCCCACGTCCCGACGACAACGGCGGAGCCATCGCGGCGACCGGGGCGGGCGGCGCGATGGATCTCGCCACCAGTGAGGGAGGCACCCTGGAGCAGCGCCAGGGAGAGCCCGACGGCGGGCCGGACGGCGGGCCCGGTGACGGATCCGAGGGCCGACCGGGCGGCGAGTCCACGGGGCGCCCGCGCAGCCTCCGGTCCGACGCCTGGCGCGATCTGCGCCGAAACCCCGTCTTCGTGCTCTCGGCGCTCGTCATCGTCTTTCTGGTCATCATCTCGATCCGGCCCTCGCTGATCGCCGGCGGCAACCCGCTCTCCTGCGATCTCGCCAGGGCCCAGGACGGCTCCCGGCCCGGCCACCCCTTCGGCTTCAACGGACAGGGCTGCGACGTCTACACCCGTACCGTCCACGGCGCCAGGACCTCGGTCGTCGTCGGCGTCCTCGCCAGCCTCGGAGTCGCGGTCGTCGGCTCGGTCCTCGGCGGACTGGCCGGCTTCTTCGGCGGATTCTGGGACGCGATCCTCTCCCGGATCACCGATATCTTCTTCGGCATCCCGGTGGTCCTCGGCGGTCTGGTGCTGCTGTCCGTGGTGACCAGCTCCACCGTCTGGCCCGTGATCGGCTTCATGGTGCTGCTCGGCTGGCCGCAGATCTCGCGGATCGCGCGCGGCTCCGTCATCACCGTCAAACAGAACGACTTCGTCCAGGCGGCGCGGGCGCTCGGCGCCTCCAGCCCCCGGATGATGCTGCGGCACATCCTGCCCAACGCCATCGCGCCGGTGATCGTCGTGGCGACCATCGCGCTCGGTACGTTCATCGCGCTGGAGGCGACCCTCTCGTATCTCGGCGTGGGCCTCAAACCGCCGACCGTCTCCTGGGGGATCGACATCTCCGACGCCTCGCCGTATATCCGCAACTCCCCGCACATGCTGCTCTGGCCGGCCGGCGCGCTGGCGATCACCGTGCTCGCGTTCATCATGCTCGGCGACGCGGTACGCGACGCCCTCGACCCCAAGCTGCGCTGAGGAGCCCGCCCCATGTTGCTCGAAGTGCGCGATCTGCAGGTGGAGTTCCACACCCGGGACGGGGTCGCCAGGGCCGTCAACGGCGTCAGCTACTCGGTCGACGCCGGCGAGACACTGGCCGTACTGGGCGAATCGGGCTCCGGAAAGTCCGTCACCGCGCAGGCGGTCATGGGGATCCTCGACATGCCGCCCGGCCGGATCACCGGCGGTGAAGTGCTGTTCCAGGGGCGGGATCTGCTGAAGCTCAAGGAGGAGCAGCGGCGCAGGGTCCGGGGCGCCGAGATGGCGATGATCTTCCAGGACGCGCTCTCCTCGCTCAACCCCGTGCTCACCGTGGGCGCCCAGCTCGGCGAGATGTTCATCGTGCACCGGGGGATGTCCCGCAAACAGGCGCGGGCGAAGGCCGTCGAGCTGATGGACCGGGTCAGGATCCCGGCGGCCGGGGAACGGGTCGACGACTATCCGCACCAGTTCTCCGGCGGTATGCGCCAGCGCATCATGATCGCGATGGCGCTCGCGCTGGAACCCTTGCTGATCATCGCCGACGAGCCGACCACCGCGCTGGATGTGACCGTCCAGGCCCAGGTGATGGATCTCCTCGCCGAGCTGCGGCGCGAGCTGAACATGGGGCTGATCCTGATCACCCATGACCTCGGGGTGGTCGCCGATGTCGCCGACCGGATCGCGGTGATGTACGCGGGCCGGATCGTGGAGAGCGCCCCGGTGCACGAGATCTACCGGGCGCCCGCCCACCCGTACACCCGCGGTCTGCTCCGGTCGATCCCGCGGCTGGACCAGAAGGGCCGGGAGCTCTACGCGATCAAGGGCCTGCCGCCGAATCTGCTGCGCATCCCGCCCGGCTGCGCCTTCAACCCGCGCTGTCCGATGGCCCAGGACGTGTGCCGTACGGAGGTGCCGCCGCTCTTCGAGGTCGCGGAGGCCGGCGTCGCGGGGACCAACGTCGCGAGGGCCGGCGTCGCGTCGGCCGGCGTCGCGGCGGCCGACGCAGTGGGCGAGGGGCGTCGGAGCGCCTGCTACTTCTGGAGGGAGACCCTCCATGACTGAACCCATTCTGGAGGTCCGGGACCTGGTCAAGCACTACCCGCTGACCCGCGGCATCCTGTTCAAGAAGCAGATCGGGGCGGTACGGGCGGTCGACGGTGTCTCCTTCACGCTGGCACCCGGCGAGACCCTCGGCATCGTGGGGGAGTCGGGCTGCGGCAAGTCGACCGTCGCGAAGATGGTGGTGAACCTGGAGCGGCCGACGTCCGGCGCGATCCGGTACAAGGGCGAGGACATCACCCGGCTGTCGGGCCGCGCGCTGAAGGCGGTGCGCCGCAACATCCAGATGGTGTTCCAGGATCCGTACACCTCGCTCAACCCCCGGATGACCGTCGGCGACATCATCGGGGAGCCGTACGAGATCCACCCCGAGGTGGCGCCGAAGGGCGACCGGCGTCGCCGGGTCCGGGAGCTGCTGGACGTCGTCGGCCTCAACCCGGAGTACATCAACCGCTATCCGCACCAGTTCTCCGGCGGCCAGCGCCAGCGCATCGGCATCGCCCGCGGGCTGGCGCTCCGGCCCGAGATCATCGTCGCCGACGAGCCGGTCTCGGCCCTCGATGTCTCCGTACAGGCGCAGGTCATCAATCTGATGGAGCGGCTCCAGGACGAGTTCGGGCTCTCGTACGTCTTCATCGCCCACGATCTGTCGATCGTCCGGCACATCTCCGACCGGGTCGGCGTGATGTATCTGGGGCGGCTGGCCGAGATCGGCTCGGACGCGGAGATCTACGAGCATCCCACGCATCCGTACACCCAGGCACTGCTCTCGGCCGTACCGCTGCCCGACCCCACGGCGCGCGAGCACCGCGACCGGATCATTCTGAGCGGCGATGTGCCGTCCCCGGCGAACCCGCCGTCCGGCTGCCGGTTCCGTACGCGCTGCTGGAAGGCGCGGGAGCGGTGCGTGGTGGAAGTACCCGAACTGGCGGTCCCGGAGGTCTTCCGGGGGCGCCAGGGGCCCGCCGCGCACCCTTCCGCCTGCCACTTCGCGGAGGAGCGGCGGATCGTGCCGTCCGGAGGCGGATGAGGGGGCGGCGGAGGACCGCAAGAGACAGGGGGCCGGGGGCCGGGGGCGGTCCGGGAGGCGGAGGTGTCCGGGAGGGTCGGGATTCGGGGGATGAAACGTAATAAAGCGCATCAATTTCGTTAACACGCAGGCAACTCTGCCGACCCGGCACCGATATACGGACGCGTCAGGCTGAACAACGTACGGCCGTGCGGGTGCCGTAGACCGGCCGGGACTCCCAGGGTCCCGGCCGGTCGCCCGTGCTCAGCCCGTGCCCAGCGACCTCTTGAGGAAGTCGACCTGGAGCAGCAGCAGATTCTCGGCCACTTCCTCCTGCGGCGTCATATGGGTCACACCCGTGAGCGGCAGTACCTCATGGGGCCGTCCCGCCGCGAGCAGGGCCGCGGAGAGCCTGAGGGTGTGTGCGACGACCACATTGTCGTCCGCCAGCCCATGGATGAGCATCAGAGGCCGTACCGGACTCTCCGGCGCCGAGAGCCCGTCGTCCGTGACCAGTGAGTGCCTGGCGTAGACCTCGGGCACCTCCTGCGGGCCGCCGCCGAAGTACCGCTCCTGGTAGTGGGTGTCGTAGAGCCGCAGATCGGTGACCGGAGCGCCGGAGACCGCCGCGTGGAAGACATCCGGGCGGCGCAGGACCGCGAGCCCGGCGAGATAGCCGCCGAAGGACCAGCCGCGCATCGCCACCCGCCCCAGATCGAGCGGGAACCGCTCGGCCAGCGCGTGCAGCGCCTCGACCTGGTCGTCCAGGCTGAGCAGCAGATTCTGCTTGACCGCCTTCTCCCAGGCCGGCGAACGGCCCGGAGTGCCACGGCCGTCCGCGACGATCACCGCGAACCCCTGGTCGGCGAACCACTGCGAGGTGAGATACGCGTTCTGCGCGGCCACCACGCGCTGCCCGTGCGGGCCCCCGTAAGGGTCCAGCAGAACCGGAAGCGGGCCGTCCGACTCCTGGTAGCCGGTCGGGAGCAACACGGCGCTAGGAATCCGGTGCGCGCCCGCCTCTTGGAACCGAGGCCGCGCGGTGAGCGCCGGCTGCTCGGCGTACGACGCGACCGTGGCGAGCCGCTTGCCGTCCCTGAGCACCTGCGCGGTGGTTCCGGGAGTGTCGGGCCGGGCCGACACCCGCACGGTCACCTCGCCGCCGCGTACGGCCGAGTGCACCCCAGCGCCCTCCGAGAGCCGCTCGATGCCCAGCTCGTTGACCCGGTACACATGGATCTCGCCGATCTCGGGATCCGCCGCTTCCTCGCCGGCCGACGCCGAGACGAGAACATCGTGCTCGCCGATGTCCAGCACGGCCCGGACATGCAACTGCGGCCCGGTCAACGGCCGGTCGCCGACCATCAGGACCCGCGCGCCGCCCTCGTCGGCGATCCGTACCAGCCGTCCGTCCGGTGCCCAGGCGGGCAGCTCGGCGAAGAGCTCCAGCCAGGCCGGATCCTCGTCCCGGTGCACGGTCCTGGTCGCGCCGGTCGCCGTGTCCACCGCCAGGTAGAGCTGGCCACGCTGGTCGCGGCTCTGTACGAGCAGCAGGGGCGCGCCCGCGGCCGACCAGTGCACCCGGGCCAGATAGGGGTAGCGGGTGCGGTCCCAGACGACCTCCGTACGCGCTCCACCGGGCCCCTGGGCGCCGTTCGCGCCCTCGGGCCCGCCGGACCCCTCGGAGCCCGCCACGTCGACCAGATAGAGCCGTACGTCCGCGTTGGGGGTGCCGGCCGCCGGGTAGGCGACTTTGGCGGGCTCCCTCTCCGGGTGCGCGGGGTCGGAGATCCACCAGCGTCGCACCCGCGCCGTATCGACCCGGGCGACCAGCAGCCGGTCGGACTCGGGGGACCACCAGTAGCCGCGGGTGCGGCCCATCTCCTCGGCGGCGATGAACTCCGCCAGGCCGTAGGTGATGTCCTCGCTCTCGTCCGCCGAGCGTCCCGCGAGCTCGCGGTCGCGCTCCCCGTCCGCGCCGATCACGCGGAGGGCGCCGTCGGCCGCGTACGCGACATGGCGTCCGTCCGGTGAGGGCCGCGGGTCGATCACCGGTCCCCGTACGTGCAGTTCGCGGGTCGTCCCGGCGAGCAGCTCGGCGGTGAACAGCCGCCCGGAGAGCGCGAACGCCGCCAGCTGCCCGGCGCCGTCCACCGCGTAGCCGACGATGCCTCCCGAGCCCTCACGGCTCCGCTCGCGCCGGGCCCGTTCTTCGGGGGAGAGCCGCTCGGCGGCGCCGCCCAGGAGTACGGCCGGATCCGCGGCGATCCGCTCACGCCCCTCCCCGGGGCCGGAGCCGGGCCCGGAACCGGACCCCGAGCCGGTGGCGGGACCGGTGGCGGAGTCCTCAAGATCCAGTACCCAGAGGCTGTTCACCCGGTCCGTGCCCGAGGCGGAGCGCAGGAAGGTCACCCGCGCACCGTCGGGAGAGACCGTGAACGCGCGTGGGGCGCCGAGGGTGAAGCGCTGAGTCCTGGCGTGCCGACGCGGGAACGAGAGCTGCTGCCTCAAGGTCATGGAACGAACCTACTGCGCGAGGGCCGTGCGCCCCCAGTGTGCTGCCGTGCACCGATCAATGCCTCCGCACGGATAGTTATGATCCGTAGCGTTAGGTGGGTATGAATCCGCCGGGCACATGCATGCTGCGATTTTCCGACTGAATATTTATGGAGGTGAACCGCCGTGGCACTCTCGATTTCGGCGGTGGTGCTGCTGGCGATCGTCGTCTTCCTGCTGGTCCGGAAATCCGGACTGAAAGCCGGACACGCGGTGGTCTGCATGTTGCTCGGCTTCTACATCGCCAGTTCATCCATCGCTCCCACTATCAGCGAGCTGACCACAAACGTGGCAGGGATGATCGGCGGGATCAAGTTCTAGCCATCTTCCGCTCCCTTTCGGCCAACTTCACCATGCCCTGAAGTCCGGCCATATCCGGCACCGTTCCCTGCCCACCGCCCCTCGGCCGCCGTCGTCGCCCACTGGCCGAGGGGTTTCGGGTGTCGGCTCGTAGGCTGTCCCCATGACCGATCTACCCGCCCGCCGTCTGCTGCTGGTGCACGCGCACCCGGACGACGAGTCGATCAACAACGGCGCCACCATGGCCAAGTACGCGGCCGAGGGCGCCCTGGTCACGCTGGTGACCTGCACCCTCGGCGAGGAGGGAGAGGTCATCCCGCCCGAGCTCGCCCATCTGGCGGCCGACCGCGAGGACCGCCTCGGCGCCCATCGCATCGGTGAACTCGCCGCCGCCATGAGGGAGCTGGGCGTCACCGACCACCGTTTCCTCGGCGGCCCCGGCAGGTTCCGGGACTCCGGGATGATGGGCCTGGAGCAGAACGACCGCGAGGGCGCCTTCTGGCACACGCCCGTCGACGACGCCGCCGCTCACCTCGTCGAGGTGATCCGGGAGGTGCGTCCGCAGGTGCTGGTGACGTACGACCCGGACGGCGGTTACGGCCACCCCGACCACATCCAGGCCCACCGGGTCGCCATGCGCGGCGCGGCCCTGGCCGCCGAGCCCGGTTTCCGGCCCGGCCTCGGCGCCCCGCACGCCATCGGCAAGATCTACTGGAACCGCGTACCGCGCTCGGTCGCCGAGGAAGGTTTCGCCCGGCTGCGGGAGGCCGGGGCCGACTTCCCCGGTGTGGCCGCGATCGAGGACATTCCGGGTGTGATCGACGACGCGGAGATCACCGCCGCGATCGACGGCGCGCCGTACAGGGAGCGCAAGGCGGCGGCGATGCGCGCCCATGCCACCCAAATCGCCGTCGACGGGCCCTTCTTCGCGCTCTCCAACGACCTGGGGCAGCCCATCTTCGCGGCCGAGTACTACCAGTTGGTGCGGGGCGCGTCCGGGGCGCCCGCCGGCGAACGTGAGAACGATCTCTTCGCGGGAGTCGCGGGAGTCACGGGAGTTGTCCAGGGTGACGGCGCGACCGGCGCGACCGGTGTGAACAGCGCGAACGGGGCGAGCGCATGAGCGGGCAGGGGCAGTCCGGCGGCACGTTCGCGAGTCGTCCCAGACCCGGGCGTATCGCCACATATCTCGGGCTCTTCGTCCTCGGTGTCCTCGTCGGTACGGCGGGCTCGCTCATCCAGGGCGGCTGGGTTCCCGGCGGATTGCTGCTCGCCCTGCTCGCCACGGCCGGGCTCTTCTTCGGCGGGCTGTATCTCACCCGCACCCAACTGGGCGTGGGGGCACCCGCGGCGGGCTGGCTGCTCGCGGCCATCTTCCTGAGCCTGGGCCGCCCCGAGGGCGACGCGGTCTTCGCCGCGGGCATCGGACCGCTCGTCTACCTGCTGGGCGGAATGTTGGTGGCTGTGATGTGTGCCACGATGTCGCGGTTGCCGCAACCGGGCCCGAACTCCGGCCGACTTGAGAAGTAACGGGCCCGGCTGCTGCTGAATTGACCATGTCCGTACGGTCGGCGGAGCATCGCTTCGCACGGTCGTCGGGTGTCTGTCGGCCGAGGCCAGTATGGTGGTGCGCGCTCCGGGCCTTCCCCCGCCTCCGGCATGGGGAACCTGAACAGTTTCGTACCAGTAAGAACGGGCGGCGGAGCCAACCGGGAGAACCTGCTTTGAGTCGTGAAACTGACAGTTCGTCCTCCGGGCCCCAGGGGCGCGGCGGAGCCGCGTACCCCTCGGGGACACCGCCGTACGGATCCCGCCAGTATCCGTCGCTGCACCCCCAGCAGGACGCTCCGGAGGAGAGGGAATCCGTCCCGCAGCCGGACGAGCCCAAAACCGAGACCACGCTGACCACGCGCATCCGGATCAACATCCCGGGCTCGCGGCCGATTCCGCCCGTCGTGATGCGTACGCCCATGGGCGACGGCGACAGCACCGACGGCCGGGGTGTCCCGGTCGCCGAGCGTACGGGCGGCATCCCCAGGCCCGCCGTGTCCCAGGACGCCGCCGACGCCGGACCGGGCGGGCACCCCGAGACGGCGGAGGAGCCGCAGGCCGAGGAGAGATCCACGAGCGACTGGTTCGCGCCACGCAAGTCGGCGACGTCGGGCACGGGAACGGCCGCCGGGATGAGCGCCGGTCTCGGCGCGGGCGCCGCCGCCGTCTCGGGCACCACCGCTCCGCGGCCGGCCGAGACCGGCTCCTCGGAGTCGCCGTACTACCCGGGCGGCGGGCAGTCACAGAACGGCGGAGCTCCGCGCAGCGCGCTCAGCGATCTCGCGTCCGGCACCGGGCCCCAGGGCTCCGGTTTCCAGGGCTCCGGTTTCCAGGGCTCCGGCTCCAACGGCTTCGCGTCCGGCGGTTCCGGTACGGACTTCACAGCAAGCGGTCCCACCACGCCGGCGCTCGGTATCCGGCCACCCGGCGGCGGGCCCAGCGGTCCGACCGGCGGTCCGGTCACCGGCGGCGCGTCGCTCGGCACCCCGCCGTCGTCCCTGAGCGCCTCGCCGGGCGTGGGCCAGGTCGGTACGCCGCGGATGTCCGACGACACCGCCGAGCTGACACCGCAGCAGCCCGCGCCCGAGCCCGGACCCGGCGGTCATGTGTCCGGGGACACGCTCACCAGCGGAATCCCCGTGGTGCCGCCGCAGCACCGCTCGCCCTTCCCCGGCTCGGGTCCGCAGGGCGGTCCGCACGCCGACCTCGGCTCCAGGCCCGACGGTCCTGGCGCGCGCGGCCCCGGCCCGCTCGTCCCCGGCCCGCTCGGCCAGGACCGCGACTTCTCGGCCCCTGACTTTCCCGGCCCGGTCGGCTCCCCGCAGGGTGCCCCGCCCTCGGGCACGGCCGCGGCCCCGGCGCGTACCGCCACCTCGCCGGCCCCGCCCGCCAAGAAGAAGGGCCGCTCCAAGCTCACGCCCCTCGCTGTGCTGGTCGTCGTGGCCGCGGGCGGCGTCTACGGCGCCGGCCTGCTGATGAACTACTCCGATGTGCCCAAGGGCACCACGGTCCTCGGCGTCGATATCGGCGGCGGCACCCGCGACGAGGCGGTCAAAAAGCTCGACGCCGCCCTCGGCGAGCGGGCCTCCGCGCCGCTGCGGCTCAGCATCGGCGGCAAGACGGAGGAACTCACCCCGGACAAGGCGGGACTCAGCCTGGACAGCCAGGCCACCGTCCGCGCCGCGGCCGGCAGCGACTACAACCCGGTGTCGGTTGTCGGCTCGCTCTTCGGCGGCGCCCGGGTCGCCCAGCCGGTGATCCCCGTCGACGACGAGAAGCTGACCGCCGCGCTCACCGATCTGGCGGGCGTCTCGGGTTCGGCGAGCGAAGGAACGATCAAGTTCGAGCCGGGCAAGGCCGTCGCCGTAGCGGGCAAGGCGGGCAAGGCGCTGGACGTCAACCACTCGATCATCTCGACCCGGGACGCCTACCGCGCGCAGGTCCAGACGGGCAAGATCAACACCGTGGAGCTGCCCGTCGTTTCCCGGCAGCCGACGGTCGGGCAGGCGGAGCTGGACCGGGCCATGAACGAGTTCGCCGAGCCCGCGATGTCCGACCTGGTCACCATCAAGGCGGGCGGCAAGCAGATCCAGTTCGGTCCCGCCAAGTCGCTGCCGAAGATCCTCTCGATGAAGGCCGTCGACGGAAAGCTCGTCGAGGTCTACAACAGGACCGCCATCGACCAGCTGCTGGAAGGCGTCTTCGACGGCATCACGATCACGAAGGGCGACGGCAAGCAGTACCCCGTCTCCTCCGCAGATGTGGCGCAGGCCATGCAGACGGCGCTGCGCGGCAAGACCCCCGCCGAGCGCACCCAGACGATCAATCTGAACCCCAGCTAGTGCCGCGACGGGGCAAACGTTGCCGGGAGGGGCACTAGGGCGTGCCAGACGCCGCGAGCCAGGCGGGATTTGTCAGACACGGCCTAGTACTGCAACCGGTTGCAGTACTAGGTCCTTTCCGGTCATGTCCCGGGGATGACGCGCATGTCATCCCCGGGGCGTGAACGGCCGTACGGGACGGGCGCGGACCGTCAGTTCAGCCTCGCCCGCGCCGCCCGCGCCTTGCGCCGGATCGCCTCCGCCGCCGACGGCTCCACCGCGTCCACCAACTCGGCGTACTCGTCCATTTCCGCCGCCCCCCGCTGGAACTCCCCGCGCTGTACGAGCAGTTGGGCGCGGTCGTACCGCAGTGCCGCCGGGTGCGAGGGCAGCAGCAGGGACAACTCGACCGCCCATAGCGACACGTCGGTGCGCTCCGGGCGGGGCGCGGCCCAGGCGCGGATGTTGTTCAGGACGCGCAGGACGATGTCGAGCGGGTCGGCGGGGGCGAACATGGCCGGTTCGAGCGCCTCGCCCGTCATGCCGGTCACCAGCAGCTCCGCGTCCGCGCCCGTCAGCAGCCGGCCACCGCCGAAGGGATCGGCGAGGACGCGCTCCCCGGGGTCGCCGAAGCCGACCACGAAATGTCCGGGCAGGGCCACCCCGTACACCGGCGCCCCCGCCCGTCGGGCGACCTCGATCCAGACCACGGAGAGCAGGATGGGCAGCCCGCGCCTGCGCCGCAGCACCACGGGCAGCAGCGAGGAGTCCAGCCGCTGGTACTCCGCCGTGGAGCCCTCGAAACCGCACCGCTCGCCCAGCAGCTCCGCCAGCGCGACCGCCCAGGCACGCGCGCCGAGGACGCCGAAGGGCAGCAGCCCGGCCAGCCGGTCCAGCTCGGCCTGGGCCGCGTCGATACCGGCCTCGCCCAGGGCGGGATCGGCCTCCGCGCCCACCAGCAGGCAGAGCGTGGCCAGGTCGGGACGGTCCGCGCGGGCCTCCTCGGCGAACCGCCGGCGCATGTCCTCGCCATCTGGGGGTTCCGGTCGCATATCGGCCTCGTACCCGCTCAGAGCGATCGGAAGTGGTGGTAGTGGTGGTGGACGGCGAAGCCCATCGCTTCGTACAGCGCCCGCGCGCCCTCGTTGTCCGACTCGACCTGGAGCCAGGCGGCGGACGCCCCCTCCTCCAGGGCGCGCCGGGCGAGCGCGGTCATCACGGCGGTGGCCAGACCCTGGCGGCGGCGGGCGGGGTCGACCTCCACCGCCATGAACCCCGCCCAGCGCCCGTCCACCACACACCGGCCGATCGCCGCCGGTACGCCGGGCTCTCCGTTCTCGCCGGGCTCCCCGGGCACGGTGGCGAACCACACCGAAGGCCCGCTGTTCAGTACGTGGAGCACATGTGGTCCGGGCACACCTGACCGCTGGTAACGCCGGAGCCAGGTCGCGTCGACGCCACGACCGAGCACGACCCGGGAGATATCGGCGTCACGGTCCCCGAGCGGCGCGAGCGCGGCGATCCGCACCTCTGCCGTCACCTCCGGCCGCCAGCCGCGCCGCTCCAGCTCCGCGCACAGCCGCTCCTGGGTGCCCTCCGCGCCGGTCGCGATCTGTACGTACGGGGGCAGTGCCCGCTCCTCGTACCACCGCCGTACGCGCGTCAGCGCCTCGTCCAGGCCCACCCCGGGATCTCCCAGGGGAAGCACGGAATTGGCCCGCCGCGTGAAACCGGAGGCCGCTCTGAGCCGCCACTCTCCCAGCGGCTCGCTCTCCACCGGCTGCCAGGACCGGGCGCAGACCCGGGCCAGCTCCTCGAAGGACGCCGAGGGCCCCCGGCGCCTGGCCGGGGCCGCCGGCACCACCTTGCCCGCGACCAGGGCCGCCTCGGGGACGCGGACGCTCTCGCCGGTGCGCCGTGTGATCAGCAGCACATCTCCGTCCCACGATGTGAGAACGCCCACGGTGTCGGTGAACTTCTCGCCGGCGGTCCCGCTGCCGGTCATCTGTCTGACTGATACACGTTTGCCCACGTCAGCCCTTGTCAGACGGACCTCGAACCGTCCGCCCGCAGTGAATTCCACAGCTCTGTACGCCCCTCCTGTTCGGATCGCGCCCAAGAACGGAGATACTAGTTGTGGGCATCGACGACGCCGCGCTCCCGCGCGCCCGTGGACGGAGCCGCAGATCGGCCCGCCGCGCCCTATCGAGGAGGAACGACAGCGTGACCTACGTCATCGCGCAGCCTTGTGTCGACGTCAAGGACAAGGCGTGCATCGAGGAGTGCCCGGTCGACTGCATCTACGAGGGCTCCAGGTCCTTGTACATCCACCCGGACGAATGCGTCGACTGTGGAGCCTGTGAGCCGGTCTGCCCGGTCGAGGCCATCTTCTACGAGGACGACACCCCGGAGGAGTGGAAGGACTACTACAAGGCGAACGTCGAGTTCTTCGACGAGCTCGGCTCGCCCGGTGGCGCTTCCAAGCTCGGTCTGATCGAGCGGGACCATCCCTTCATCGCCGCGCTGCCGCCCCAGAACGGCTGACAGCGCCGCCCCGGTCCCGTACGGCCCGTCGCCGTACGGGACCGCGGTGTTTCGCCCGCGAGTCCGTACCGGCGGGTCCGTACCCCGCGAGTCCGTACCGGCGGGTCCGTACCCCGCGAGTCCGTACCGGCGGGTCCGTACAGGGGGAAACGAGCACCGTACGAGAGGATCCGTTCGCGATATCCGTACGGAGAAAGAGTGAGCACGTGTCCGCAGTCTCTTCGCGTCTTCCCGTCTTTCCCTGGGACAAGCTGGAGCCCTACAAGGCCACGGCGGCGGCCCATCCGGACGGGATCGTGGACCTGTCCGTCGGGACCCCCGTCGACCCTGTCCCCGCACTGATCCAGCGGGCCCTGATCGAGGCCGCCGACTCGCCCGGGTATCCGACGGTGTGGGGGACGACCGCGCTGCGGGACGCGCTGACCGGATGGGTGGAGCGGCGGCTCGGCGCGCGCGGCGTGACGCACGCGCATGTGCTGCCGGTCGTCGGCTCCAAGGAACTGGTGGCCTGGCTGCCGACGCAGCTCGGCCTCGGCGCGGGCGACCGCGTCGCCTTCCCGCGGCTCGCGTATCCGACGTACGAGGTGGGCGCGCGGCTCTGCGGCGCCGAGCCCGTCCCGTACGACCCGCGGACATTCGCGGCCGACGCCGGGGGGCCGGACCTCGACCCCGCCGGTCTGAAGCTTCTCTGGCTCAACTCGCCGTCGAACCCGACCGGAGCCGTCCTGGCGCCGGACGAGCTGACCCGGATCGTCGCCTGGGCGCGCGAGCACGACGTGCTGCTGTTCAGCGACGAGTGCTATCTGGAGCTGGGCTGGGAGGCCGACCCCGTATCGGTGCTGCACCCGGACGTCTGCGGTGGTTCGTACGACGGGATCGTCGCCGTCCACTCGCTCTCCAAGCGCTCCAACCTGGCCGGCTACCGCGCGGCCTTCCTGGCGGGCGACAAGGCCGTCCTGGGCGAGCTGCTGAAGATCCGTAAGCACGGCGGGATGATGACCCCGGCGCCGGTGCAGGCGGCGACGGTCGCGGCGCTCGGCGACGACACGCACGTACGGGAACAGCGGGAGCGGTACGCGGCCCGCCGCACCGCGCTGCGTGCCGCGCTGGAGGCGCACGGCTTCCGTATCGACCACAGCGAGGCGAGCCTCTATCTGTGGTCGACGCGGGACGAGCCGTGCTGGGACACCGTGGCGCACCTCGCGGAGCTGGGCATTCTGGTCGCGCCCGGCGACTTCTACGGTCCCGCGGGGGAGCGGCACGTACGGGTGGCGCTGACGGCCACCGATGAGCGGGTCGAGGCGGCGGTCAAGCGGCTGCGCTGACGAGGCCCGTACCGCGCACGACATACGAGGGGGCCCGGGAAGCGACTGTTCGACGCTTCCCGGGCCCCCTCGTCCGCGTCGCGACGCGCGTGCGCGTCTGCGCGTGTGTCAGCCGAGCGGCAGCGACACCGGCAGCTTGCCGGTCGGCAGACCGCCACCGAGCCCGTCGGTCGGCGCGGCACCCTCCGTGGCGGATGTGGCGGACGTGGCGGTCTCGCCCAGGAGCTGACCGGCGCCGCCCGCGACGTCACCGGCCGCCTTCTGCGCGGCGGGCGTCGCCGTCTTGCCGACCTTGCCGACGGCCTTGCCCGCGGCCGGGACGCCCTTCTTGACGGCCTTGCCGCCGGCGTCGCCCACCACGCCGGTCGCCTTCTGGGCGCCGGTGTCGACGGTGTCGCCCACGGCGGCGCCGTCCAGCGCGCTCACCGCTCCCAGGTCGGTGGTCGGCGGGAGGGCGGCCGCGTTCGCCGCTCCGGCCGCACCGATCACCGGGGCCGCGCCCGCGGCGACGAGCAGGGCGGCACGGGCGATCCGACGGGTCAGGGGGAGGGACATGATGCTCCTTTGACGGGAGAGAAACAGTGCTTGTCCGTCGATCGGACGTAGTGACAACCCCTCAAAGGGCGGCGGAGGTTGCGGCGGGCGAGAGTAAAGAGTTGGTAATGCGTCGCATTATCGGCTACGGATAAAAACGGGCAAACAATCCCGTGGTGACGAGCCCGCTGAACCGTTACTCCTCTTTGCTCCCAAGGAAAATCAAGGGAAAATATGGATCATGGGCGCGCGGCACAATCATCAGAAGAAACGCAGCCAGGGGCGGCGCGGACTCGCCCGTTCGGGTGACGCCGCCGTACTACTGCGCAGTGCGAATTCGAACTTCCGCCGGACCTGAACCGGCGCTTTTCTGTTCCGAGGCGCGGGCCCGCTGCCAGCCCTTGTTCGCCGTGTGCGTGTTCTTCGCGCTCCACACCCGGCCCGCGTAGCTGACCTCGTCGATCCGCAGGGCGGTGGACTGCGCCACGGCCCAGTGCGCCAGCTCCCAGCCGCGTGGTGACGCGGAGCCGTCGTTCTCCGGATCCCCGGTCGGACCCCCGGTCGTGGCCGATACGGGTACGGACACCTCGGCGGCCGTGCCCAAGGCCCCTGCCCGGCCCTCCGCGTCGGCGCCGGGCAGCACCTCGGAGCCGAAGTCCCGTACCAGGGCGGCCCGTACCTTCGCCGGGTCCCCGGGCTCGGTGCCGTTCGGCGCCGTACAGGTCAGCGTGGCGCCGGACCGGCCGGTGAGGGCCGCGGCCAGCAGCGTGGCGTCCGGCTCGTGCTTCGCGTACGCCTGCGGGAAGCCGCTGCGCTGGACGCGCTGGGCCGCCTCGGTCAGCGGCAGCCGCGAGTAGCCCGGGACCTTGACGAGATGGTCGTAGAACTGGCCCGCCGAGTAGACCGGGTCCTGGATCTGCGCCTCGGTGCCCCACCCCGTCGAGGGGCGCTGCTGGAACAGGCCGAGCGAGTCACGGTCGCCGTGGTTCAGATTGCGCAGCGCGGACTCCTGGAGAGCGGTGGCCAGCGCGATCGTGACCGCGCGCTCGGGGAGCCCCCGGGTGGTGCCCACCGCCGAGATCGTCGCGGCGTTCTCGGCCTGCTCCGGGGTCATCTCGTACGAGGGGCTGCCATCGCCCGACCCGTCACTGGCGCGCACGAGACAGCGCGGGGGGCCGCCGCCACCGCTCACGTACTGGACCACCACATACGCGGCCAGGGCCAGCAGTACGACGAGGGCGGCAGCGATACGCAGGAGGCGGCCGCGACGGAAAGGGGAGGCGGTCTCGGACACGAGGCCACCGTACTGGAGAGGGCGGTGACGCTCCGCGCCGACGTCGTGGTCCCTGCCGTCGGCGCCGGGCCGGTCCGGCCGGCGCCGACGGGTAGGGTCAAAACCATGTCCGAGAACGCGCTCGACCTCACTCTTGACGGCCCGGAGCTCACCGCACGTCTGGTCGACTTCCCGTCGGTCAGCGGCGAGGAGAAGCCACTCGCCGACGCGATCGAGGAGGCACTGCGAGCGCTGCCGCATCTCACCGTCGACCGCTACGGCAACAACGTGGTGGCCAGGACCCGGCTGGGGCGCGGCGAGCGGGTGGTCCTCGCCGGACATATCGACACCGTCCCGATCGCCGGCAACGTTCCCTCCCGGCTGGACGACGACGGAGTGCTGTGGGGGTGCGGTACGAGCGACATGAAGTCGGGCGTCGCCGTACAGCTGCGGATCGCGGCGACCGTCCCCGAGCCCAACCGCGACCTCACCTTCGTCTTCTACGACAACGAAGAGGTCGCTGCACATCTCAACGGTCTCGGACATGTGGCGCAGGCCCATCCGGACTGGCTGGAGGGCGACTTCGCGGTCCTGCTGGAGCCCTCCGACGGCGAGGTCGAGGGCGGCTGTCAGGGCACGCTCCGGGTCCTCCTCCATACGACGGGCGAGCGGGCACACTCCGCGCGCGCCTGGATGGGGTCGAACGCCATTCACGCCGCCGCGCCGATCCTGGCCCGGCTTGCCGCGTACGAGCCGCGTCGGCCGGTCATCGACGGTCTGGAGTACCGCGAGGGCCTCAACGCCGTACGGATCGAGGCGGGCGTCGCCGACAACGTCATCCCGGACGCGTGCACGGTCGTCGTGAACTACCGCTACGCACCCGACCTGGGCGAGGAGGAGGCACTCGCCCATGTCCACGAGGTCTTCGCGGACTGCGGGGTGACGGAGTTCACAGTGGACGATCACTCGGGGGCGGCCCTGCCGGGTCTCTCGCACCCCGCCGCGGCCGCGTTCATGGCCGCCGTCGGTGGTGCGGCACGGCCCAAGTTCGGCTGGACGGATGTGTCGCGCTTCGGTGCGCTCGGGGTACCCGCGGTCAATTACGGCCCCGGGAACCCGCTGCTCGCACACAAGCGGGACGAGCGTGTGGCGGTCGAGCGGATCACCCACTGCGAGAACCGTCTCCGCGACTGGCTCACCGGCTGACGGACACCCTGACAGAGCCCTCGACAGAGCCCTCACGGAGTGAGGGCCTGATCGACTGCCGGAATCTCGTCGTTTGTCACGTGCGTGGACCTACCCTTGCCCAGAACAAACGCACAGCAGCGGAGGGAGCAGCTCATGGGCATGCCTGACGGAGAGCGCAAGCCGGAGGAACAGCGTCTCGGACCGGTGATCCGCCGCCGGGGACAGGTGCAGGCGGGCACGACCGATCAGCGGCTCCTGGACACCGAGGGCGACTCGGAATGGGTGCACACCGATCCCTGGCGCGTGATGCGTATCCAGTCGGAGTTCGTGGAGGGCTTCGGCGCCCTCGCCGAACTCCCCAGCGCCATCAGCGTCTTCGGCTCCGCGCGCACCCCGGCGGGCTCCGCCGAGTACGAGGCGGGCATCCGGATCGGCGGCGCGCTGGTCGACGCCGGATTCGCGGTGATCACCGGCGGCGGGCCCGGCGCCATGGAGGCGGCGAACCGGGGGGCGCGCGAGGCGCAGGGCGTCTCCGTCGGACTCGGCATCGAGCTGCCCTTCGAGCAGGGGCTCAACCCCCATGTCGACATCGGCGTGAACTTCCGCTACTTCTTCGTCCGCAAGACGATGTTCGTCAAGTACGCGCAGGGCTTCGTGGTCCTGCCGGGCGGTCTCGGCACGCTGGACGAGCTCTTCGAGGCGCTCACCCTGGTCCAGACGCGCAAGGTCACCCGCTTCCCGATCGTCCTGTTCGGTACGGCGTACTGGGGCGGCCTCATCGACTGGCTGCGGGACACCGTCGTGGCCCAGGGCAAGGCGTCCGAGAAGGATCTGCTGCTCTTCCATGTCACGGACGACGTGGACGAGGCGGTCGCGCTCGTCACGAAGGAGACGCGCAACTGACCCGCGGAGCCGCCGACAGCTGCGACCGGAAAGCACTGGCCATCTTTCCGGCGTGGCGCAGCCCGATCCGTGCCAGCTCGCGCTCCAGACCGTCGAGGTCACGCAGTGTCAGCGCCCGTGGCCGGCCGAGGAAGTGCCGGGACTTGACCAGGCCCAGCCGGGACAGCACGGCGCCCCGCGGCTCGTCGATCGTCCGGAACTCCGCCAGCGCCCGCGCGTACATCCGCCGCGCGCTCGCGTACCGGGCCGCGCGGTAGAGGACATTGCCGCGCATCTTGTGGTTGTAGGCCAGGGCGCTCGCCAGATCCATCCGGCGGCAGATCGCCTCAGCCTCGGAGAGCAGCGTCAGGGCCCGTTCGGGGTGGCCCTGGGCGGAGAGGATGTCCGCGACACCGCGCAGGGACCAGGCGCGGCCCCGGGCGTCGTCCGCGTCGGCGGCTATCCGTACCGACTCCTCGAACATCTCCAGCGCCTTGTCCAGCTCACCGGTGTTGCGGTGCATCTGCGCGATACCGGACAGGGCCCAGACGATGTGCCGGGCCTCGCCATGGGCCCTGGCCTCCGCGAGAAGCTCCTCGTGCAGACCGGCCACGGCCTCGTAGTCGCCCTGGATACGGCCGGTCTCGGCGAGGCCCGCCAGACAGTAGCCGCGTGCGATCCGGTCGCCGCTGCCGGCCGCGAGATCCGACGCGTGGGCCAGCAGCCGGCGCGCCAGCGGCAGCGTGCCGCACTGCCTGGCCAGGGTGCCGCCGCTCCACAGGGCCCACGCCATGGCGCCCGGCTCACCGGCCCGCCGCGCGCTGCGATAGCTCTCCCGCCAGGCCCCGCCCGCCTCCGCCACCCTGCCGAGCCGCCGGCTGGCCTCGGCCACCGCGAGCGAGGCGCGCGCCTCCTCCAGCGGGGTGGTGGCCGTACGCCGCAGCGCGCCCGCCGTGACCAGCACCTCCTCGTACGAGGAATTCACCCCCAGCGCCGACTTCAACTCGCCCTGGTATTCGGGTGCGAACGCCTTGCCGTACATGTTCCCGCGGCCTCCTGATCATCTGCTGCCTTGATCACGAAGCTACGGCGAGGGGAGGGCGCGGCGAATCCAACGGCGTATGGGTTCCGGGGTCCGTCCGGAGAGCTACGCGGGAACCTCCGGTCATCATCCGGAGGGACGGCTCAGGCCAGACCCCGGCGGGCGACCGCCGGTGGACGGTGGCCCGCGATGGCGGCCACCATGTCCAGGACCTGCTTGGTCTCCGCGACCTCATGGACGCGGTAGACCCGGGCCCCGAGCCACGCCGATACGGCGGTCGTCGCCAGGGTGCCGGTCAGCCGCTCCTTGACCGGTCTGTCGAGCGTCTCGCCGACGAAGTCCTTGTTGGAGAGCGAGACCAGCACCGGCCAGCCCGTCTCCGTCATCTCGCCCAGCCTGCGGGTCGCTTCGAGGGAGTGCCGGGTGTTCTTGCCGAAGTCATGGCCGGGGTCGATCATGATCCGGTCCCGGCGGACGCCCAGCTCCAGGGCGCGCTCGGCCAGCCCGAGCGTGACCCGCAGGATGTCCGCCATCACATCGTCGTACGCGATCCGGTGTGGCCGGGTCCTGGGCTCCGCCCCGCCCGCGTGCGTACAGACCAGCCCCACGTCGTACCGCGCGGCGACCTCGGCCAGCCGGGGGTCCACCCCGCCCCACGCGTCATTGAGCAGATCCGCGCCCGCCTCGCAGACGGCCTCGCCGACGTCGTGCCGCCAGGTGTCGACGCTGATGACCACGTCCGGATGACGGCGGCGCACCTCGGCGACGAAGCCGACCGTACGGCGGGCCTCCTCCTCGGCCGTGACCTCCTCGCCGGGCCCCGCCTTCACCCCGCCGATGTCGATGATGGCGGCGCCTTCGGACACGGCACGCTCCACCCGGTCGAGGGCGGGCTGATCGCGGAAGGTCGCGCCCCGGTCGTAGAAGGAGTCCGGGGTCCGGTTGACGATCGCCATGATCACCGGCTCGTGCGCGTCGAATTCCCGACGTCCCAGCCGCAGAGTCCCGCTGCGCATCCCCTGATTCCTCCTCGTATTCGTCCGCCTGCGACCTTAGGGCCTCTCGTCGTCACGGAGCGGACGGCCCCGGCTGTCAGCGGGTCATGGCACGATCGGCACCGGACGTTTTCCTGCCCGGGGAGAAGCTCGTGTTCTTGTTCTTGCTCATCGCGATGGTCGTGGTCGTCGCCGCGGTCACGCTCGCGGTTGTCGGCGGCGGCGACCGTGCGCTCCTGCCGGAGGCCGCTCCGGAACGGCTGGTGGATCCCCTGCCGCTGACCCGCCCGGTCGGCCGCGCCGATGTCGAGGCGCTGCGGCTACCGGTCGGGGCGCGCGGCTACCGGATGGCGGAGGTGGACGAGGTGCTCGGCCGGCTCGGCGCGGAGCTGGCGGAGCGGGACGCGCGGATCGCGGAGCTGGAGTCGGCGCTCGCCGGGGTCCAGGCCACCGCGGTCTCCTCGCCCGACCTCTTCAGGAAGCCCGGAGACCTCTTCGACAAGCCAGGAGACCTCTTCGAAGGACCAGGAGAGGAGACCCGTCGGTGAGCGACGGCTCTGTGGTGACGGGTCCCGACGGGAAGCCGCGCTGCCCCTGGGGCCTGTCGACGGAGGACTACCTCGCGTACCACGATTCCGAGTGGGGCCGCCCGGTCCATGGCGACGACGCCCTCTTCGAGCGGCTGTC
Organism: Streptomyces sp. NPDC102274; assembly: GCF_044766385.1. Lineage (NCBI taxonomy): Bacteria > Bacillati > Actinomycetota > Actinomycetes > Kitasatosporales > Streptomycetaceae > Streptomyces > Streptomyces sp. NPDC102274. The sequence goes on from NZ_JBIWLW010000003.1 coordinate 150,654, forward strand.
TCTGGAAGCCTTCCAGTCCGGGCTGTCCTGGATCACGATCCTGCGCAGGCGCGAGGGATTCCGCGGCGCCTTCCACTCGTTCAAGATCGCGTCGGTGGCGGAGTTCACCGACGCGGACAGGGAGCGGCTGCTCGCCGACCCCGGGATCATCCGCAACCGCGCCAAGATCGATGCCACGCTGGCCAACGCGCGCGTCCTCGCCGACTGGTCCGCCGGCGAGCTGGACACGCTGATCTGGTCGTACGCACCGGACGCGGCGAAGCGCCCGGCCCCCCATACGACCGCCGGCGTACCGGCGGTCACCGACGAGTCCACGGCGCTCGCCAAGGCCCTCAAGAAGTCCGGCATCCGCTTTGTCGGCCCCACGACCGCCTACGCCCTGATGCAGGCGTGCGGTCTGGTGAACGATCATCTGGCGGACTGCTTCGTGCGGGACAGCGTCGCGAGCGCGGGTGCGGCGCGGGGCTGAGGGGCCGGGCGCCGCCGGGCAGGCGGGACTTTGAAGACAGGGCCTAACGGCCGACGTACCGAGGCTTCTCCTTCGCCAGGAACGCGCGCACCGCGATGGCGTGGTCCTCCGACGCGCCGGCCCGCGACTGGAGTTCGTCCTCCTTCGCCAGCGTCTCGGCCAGCGAGTGCCCCGCTCCGTACGCCAGGGACTCCTTGATCGCCGCGTACGCGAGGGTCGGCCCCGAGGCCAGGGCGCGGGCCACGGCGGCGGACTCGGCCGCCAGGTCGGCGGCGGGCACCAGCCGGTTCACCAGACCCCATTCATGCGCCTCACGGGCCGGCACCGACCGCGGGAAGAGCAGCAGATCCGTGGCCCGGCTCGGGCCCACCAGCCGCGGCAGTGTCCATGAGACCCCGGAGTCCGCGGTCAGCGCGACCCCCGCGAAGGACGTGTTGAACGCGGCTGTGTCCGCCACGACCCGGTAGTCCGCCGCGAGGACGAACCCGAGGCCCGCGCCCGCCGCGACCCCGTTGACACCGGCCACCACGGGCTTGGGCATCTCGGTGATCGCCCGCAGGATCGGGTTGTAGTGCTCGCGCACGGTGCTCATCGTCTCGCCGGTGCCCGCCGCCAGGTCCGCTTCGAGCAGCGCGGTGTGCTCCTTGAGGTCCTGTCCGACGCAGAACGCCCGGTCGCCCGCGGCGGTCAGCAGCACTCCGCGTACGGCCGGGTCGGCGGCGGACGACAGCAGCGCGTCCCGGAGCGCGACCTTGGCGGCGACGTTCATCGCGTTCATGGCCTCGGGCCGGTTGATCGTGATCGTCGCGAGTCCATCGCTCACCTCGTACAGCACGGTGTCGGCCATGATCGGTCTCCTTCGCGGCTCGGGCAGTACTGTCCGGCCCCAGCATGTCGGAGATCGCCGGCGACGGGCATGTGACCTGCGTCTAAGAAAGTCGGGCCCCCGTGGAGCGCACGGCGGCGAAGTATCGCAGGCGGATCGCCGAATTGAGGGGTTTTGCGAGAGCGCGTTGCGCAAGCGATGCCGTCCGATGTTGGTCATCGGGTCCCGCCATGCGGGATAATGGGCTGGAAGCAATGTGTTCGATGCCGGTGACACAGCGCCTGTGATGGGGCCGCCGGCTGCGATGAGCTGGTTTCAGGAAGGGGAACGAGCATGGCGGCCATGAAGCCGCGAACGGGCGACGGCCCGCTCGAGGTGACCAAGGAGGGGCGGGGCATCGTCATGCGCGTTCCGCTCGAAGGCGGCGGTCGGCTTGTCGTCGAGCTGACTCCGGACGAGGCGGATGCGCTCGGCGACGCGCTGAAGAAGGTCGTCGGCTGAGCGGAGCGTTCAAGTCTCCGGGGTGTTCGGTCACCTCTGGACAGACAGAATTCTGCCCCGGTACGGATGCGTCCGTACCGGGGCAGAGTTCTGTCCCTCAAGGGGTCGCGCACTTCAGATGTTCCACGCGTCGGATGATGTTCCGCGCGTCGGGGTGTTCTGTTCGGGAGAGCGCTGTTCCGGGACTTCAGCCGCGCCGCATCGCGCAGAGCAGCCCGTCGCCCACCGGCAGCAGGGTCGACTGGAGCTCCTGGCTCTCCCGTACGGTCCGCAGCAGTTCCCGCAGCTTCAGCACCTCCGCGGGCTGGGCCGCCGAGTCCACCGTCCGGCCGCCCGCGAAAACGCCTTCGAAACAGACCAGTCCGCCGGGGCGCAGCAGCCGCAACGATTCAGCGAGATAGTCGAGGCACTCCAGCCGGTCGCCGTCACAGAAGACGAGGTCGTAACCGCCGTCCGCGAGCCGGGGGAGAACATCCAGGGCGCCGCCGGGGATGAACCGCGCGCGGTTCCCCGTGAAGCCCGCGGCCCGGAAGGCCTGCCGGGCGAACTGCTGGCGCTCGGGCTCGGTGTCGACCGTGGTCAGGACGCCGTCCGGCCGCATGCCCTGGAGCAGATACGTACCCGAGACGCCGGTGCCGGTGCCGATCTCGGCGACCGCCTTCGCGTCCAGGGTGGCAGCGAGCAGACGCAGCGCGGCGCCAGTGCCTGGTGACACCGAGCGGAGCCCTGTCTCCCGGGCCCGGTCCCGGGCCCAGCGCAGTGCTTCGTCCTCGGCGACAAAGGCGTCGGCGAACGCCCAGCTCGTCTGCCGGTTGGCGGTAATGACCCTCTCCTTGTCCCCGTTGGCGGCGCAACGGTGACTGTATCCGCTGCGCCCGGGAACCCGCAGATGGGACCGGGCGTTAAGAAGAAGCGGGGAAACACCCGGATCAAGACCTGCGACCGGGCCTAAATTCACGTAAAGATTCTTATCCGGAGCTAACGGGCGGAGTGGCTATGGTAGGGGCTCCACTGGACACCACCAGAGCCGATAGGGGAGGTGCGGCTGAGCCTGTGGATCGGGGAGGAGTGCTGACGCGCTTTCTCAGGTCGGCCGGCAAGCCGAAATCCGTGACCAACACCGCTGACCGTTCTCGCTCCACCGACTCCGCAGTTACGGCGACCTTCGCATCGGATGCGGAAGCGCAGGCGTGGACGCCTCCCAGCTGGGAGGAGATCGTCAGCACGCATAGCGGACGTGTCTACCGCCTCGCCTACCGGCTGACGGGCAACCAGCACGACGCCGAGGACCTGACCCAGGAAGTCTTCGTCCGGGTCTTCCGATCGCTGTCGACCTACACCCCTGGCACGTTCGAGGGCTGGCTGCACCGCATCACCACCAACCTCTTCCTCGACATGGTCCGGCGCAAGCAGCGGATCCGGTTCGACGCCCTCGGCGACGACGCGGCGGAGCGGCTGCCCAGCCGTGAGCCGTCGCCGCAGCAGGTCTTCCACGACACGCACTTCGACGCGGACGTCCAGCAGGCGCTGGACACCCTCGCGCCCGAATTCCGCGCCGCTGTGGTGCTCTGTGACATCGAGGGGCTCTCGTACGAGGAGATCGCGGCCACGCTCGGTGTGAAGCTCGGCACCGTACGCAGCCGGATCCACCGCGGCCGTTCGCATCTGCGCAAGGCTCTCCAGCACCGTTCCCCCGAGGCCAGGGCCGAGCAGCGTGCCTTCGTGAGCGTGGCCGGGGAGGGCGGAGCGGCGTGAGTGGCACAAGCTCCACCCCCGCCGAGCAGCATCTGGGGGACAGACTCGCCGCCCTGGTGGACGGGGAGCTGGACCATGACGCGCGCGAGCGCGTGCTGTCCCATCTCGCCACCTGCGCCAAGTGCAAGGCGGAGGCCGACGCCCAGCGCCGGCTGAAGAGCGTGTTCGCCCAGTCCGCTCCGCCGCCGCCCTCCGCGGGGCTGCTCGCCAGACTTCAGGGGCTGCCGGGCGGCCTTCCCGGATCGGGTGGTGATGACGACAACGGAAAAGGGCTCTTCGACGGGGGGCGCTTTGGTGACGGCGTTTTCGGCGTCCGCACCGACGGCTTCGGTTATGTCCCGGCGGGTGCCCATGCCGCCGTACTGCCCAGCGGCTCCGGCTTCCGGATCCATGAGGTCGGTCGCCAGGAGGCCGAGCGGTCGCCGTGGCGCGGCAAGCGGTTCGCCTTCGCGGCCGCCAGCGCGGTGTCGTTCGCCGCGATGGCCCTCGGCGGGACGATGCCGCTCGGACCGGCCGCCGACGCCCTGCCCCGGGGCGCGGGCAACAATGTGACCCCTATGCGGGCCCCCGGCACCACGGGCCCGGCCGCCGTCGGCGGTGAGTCCTCCCGGCGTCAGGGCGGCAGCGGAGCGCTGTCGCGGTCCACCGACCGCCCGACCCCCGCGGCCCCTCCCGGCGTGTTCCAGACGCAGATGCTCTCGGAGCGGCCGTTCTCGCCGGGCGCCCTGGTCGGTCCGTCCCCGGCGCTGCTGATCCAGCCCACGGGCTCGGCCCTCCAGATCGACGAGGTGGACGGCATCAGCCCCACGGCCACCCCGAACCCGACCCAGCTGGCCGCCCCGACGCTGCCCGGGGCTCCGCTTTCCGCCCGGCGCTGAGCGGTCCCCTGCGCGGAAATCCGTAAACCTGGTTGAATCCTTGGCAGGGTGCCCGTCGGGGCGCGGAACGGCAGTTGCGGGGAGAGCATGGACGACGGTAAGCCGACCGGACCCGAGGCGAAGTGGTGGAGCCGTCCCTCGGTGGAAGGCGCGATACCGCGGGGGCCCGGGGTGCCGCCGACCCGGAGCGACGAGGTGACGGCGCAGCTGCCCCCCGGCGCTGACGAGCCCTCAGCGGTGCCCGTCCCGGCTCCCGCACCCGTCGACCCGACTCCGGCGCCTGCCGACGCGGCCCCTGCCTCCGCGCCCGTCGACGCCGTTCCGGCGCCTCAGGGGCGCCCGCAGCCGCTGCACGAGCCCGACGCCTACAGCACACCGCCCTACGGCGGGCCCGGCCCCTGGGCGCTCGCTCCGCCCGTACAGCGCCCCACCCCCGCGCACGGCACGCCGATGCCGCCGCCGGCGCACCCGGCGCGGCCGCAGGTCCAGATCCCGCAGCAGCAGCAGCAGTCGCACGCGCAGCCGCACCAGCCCCACTTCCAGCCCGGACATCAGCCCCACCACGAGCCGATGCCGATGTCCCAGCCCCTGTCCCGGCCTCTGCCTCCACCGTCCCAGGCCGAGGCCCACGCCCAGGCGCCCGCCGGGTCCGAGCCCTCGCAGTGGCTCCGGTACGACCCCTGGAACGCACCGGGGCAGCAGCCCCTGACCCAGTACGGCGAGCCGCGCAAACGGGGCCTCCGGCGGGCCGGGCTCGTCGCCGCCGGGGTGCTGGCCCTCGCCGCCTGTGTCCTCGGCGGCGCGGTCGGCGCGTACATCGAACGCAACGGCGGCTTCACCAGCGTCGAGCTTCCGCAGGCCGACGCCGAAGCGGGCGGTCGCGCGCCCGACAGCGTCGCGGGCATCGCCGCCAGCGCGCTGCCCAGCGTCGTCACCCTGCATGTCAGCGGCAGCGGTGAGCAGGGCACCGGCACGGGCTTCGTCCTGGACCGGCAGGGCCACATCCTGACGAACAACCATGTCGTCCAGCCGGCCTCCTCCTCCGGCGAGATATCGGTCACGTTCAGCGGCGGTCAGACCGCCAGGGCGAAGCTCGTCGGCAAGGACAGCGGATACGACCTCGCCGTCGTCAAGGTCACCGGCGTCTCCGGGCTCAAGCCGCTGCCGCTGGGCAACTCCGACAGCGTCCAGGTCGGCGATCCGGTGGTGGCCATCGGCGCCCCCTTCGATCTGTCCAACACGGTGACCTCCGGGATCATCAGCGCCAAGCAGCGCCCCATCACCGCGGGCGGCGACAAGGGCGACGGCAGCGACGTCAGCTATGTGGACGCGCTTCAGACGGACGCCCCGATCAACCCCGGCAACTCCGGCGGGCCGCTGGTGGACGCCCGCGCCCGGGTCATCGGCATCAACAGCGCGATCCGCGCCGCCGACAGCGGCACCGGCCTCACCGGCGGCCAGTCGGGCTCCATCGGCCTCGGCTTCGCGATACCGATCAACCAGGGCAAGAGAGTCGCCGAGGAACTGATCAACACCGGGAAGGCCACGCACCCGGTGATAGGCGTCAGCCTCGACATGGAGTACGCGGGCGACGGCGCCCGGGTCGGCGACAAGGCCGCCGACGGCGGTCCGGGGGTGACCGCGGGCGGCCCCGGTGCCAAGGCCGGTATCAAGCCGGGGGACGTCATCACCGAGGTGAACGGCCAGCGGGTGCACAGCGGCGAGGAGCTCATCGTCAAGATCCGTGCCCACCGTCCCGGCGACGAATTGGAGCTGACCCTGGCCCGCGGAGGTAAAGAGCGGACCATGAAGTTGACTCTCGGCTCCTCGGACGGCACCTGACGGCCACCGGAAGGTACCGCCCGGACAGTTCCGGCAGGTACCGTGGAGCGGCCCCGACCTCGCCCGACCTTCGATCCACCCGAGGAGCAGCACGTGTTCAATGACATTGGCGCCCTTGAGGTGATCGCGATCGCGGTCCTCGCCGTGATCGTCTTCGGTCCCGAGAAGCTGCCCAAGGTCATCCAGGATGTCTCGGGATTCATAAGAAAGGTCCGCGCGTTCTCCGAGAGCGCCAAGGAGGACATCCGCTCCGAGCTGGGCCCCGAGTTCAAGGACTTCGAGTTCGAGGACCTCAACCCCAAGACATTCGTCCGCAAGCAGCTGATGGACAACGACGATCTGGGGCTGAAGGAGATCCGCAGCAGCTTCGACCTCCGCAAGGAGATGAACGAGGTCGCGGACGCGGTGAACGGTCATGAGAGCGCGTCCGACGCGGACGCCCCCGCGACGCAAGTGTCCACGAATGGCTCCGCTGCGATCGGGTCGTCCGCGAACGGCTCCTCCACCATCCCCGACCTGCTCAAGAAGCCGGAAAAGCCCACTCAGCCGGAACGTCCGCCCTTCGACGCAGACGCCACCTGAGTACGACCAATCCCTACGAGTCGGGACCTGGTGGCTATCCTCCAACTGTTCGGCAGTGAGGCGCCCGTCGGGGGCGGGCCGCTCCGGACGCTCACGATCGAGGAGGCGCCGGCAGATGGAGACGACGAGTCGGGCGGGCACGCGGGACGCGGCCAGCTCAGCCAAGGCCGGAGGAGGGGCAGCCGCCCTGCGTACGGTCGAGGGCTATCTGCTGGCGCCGTTTCCCTGGTACGGACTGGACGACGCCTTCACCGGGCCCCGCTGGCTCATGCAGGTCGGCGCGACGGCCGACGGAACGGTTCGCCACGGCGCCACGGGCCATGGTGAGGAGCCGTCGATAAGGCCCGAGGCTCCGGTCGCCGACAGGGAACGCTTCGCGGTGGTCGTGACGGTGGCCACGAGCCCCGAACGGGGCTCCGGTGACGGTACCGGCCACCTGGACGCCACCACGGCCTCCTCGGCGGCCTGGCTGGCCGGTTCGGCGCTGCTGGCCTTCACCTGGCCCCCGCAGCTGGACCACTCGCTCCGTGACAACTGGCTGGAACAGCAGACGGAGGCCGCGTTCGAGCTGGCCGACGATCTGGACGGGCCCGAGTGGACGACGCTCTCGCTGCCGGTCGACGCCGAGCCGACGCCGTTCCACTACCGCGAGTCCGAGTTCGGCTGGGTGCTGGCCGGCTCGACGCACCGCGGGGTGCACCTCGGGGCGTACGGGCGCGGGATGAGCGCCTACGGACTCGGCTTCTCGGTGATCGAGGACATCAGGACATACGCCTCCTGAAGACACGTCAGGGAACAGGTAAGGGGCGGCCGCGATGAGCGGTCGCCCCTTACCTGTTGAGCTGCTGTGCTGTTGTGCTGTCCGGGCCTGTCTCAGAACTTGTTGCGCGGGGTGATCCCCAGTGACATGCCCGACAGACCGCGCTGCCGGCCGCCCAGCTTGCTCGCGATCCCGCGCAGCGCGGTGGCGGCCGGCGAGTCGGGGTCGGAGAGCACGATGGGCTTGCCCTCGTCGCCGCCCTCCCGCAGCCGTACGTCGATCGGGATCGCGCCCAGCACGGGCACCTCGGCGCCGGTCGTCTTCGTCAGCCCCTCGGCGACCAGCTTGCCGCCGCCGGTGCCGAAGACGTCGATCATCTCGTCGCAGTGCGGGCAGGGCAGGCCCGACATGTTCTCGACCACGCCGACGATCTTCTGATGGGTCTGTACGGCGATGGAGCCGGCCCGCTCGGCGACCTCGGCCGCGGCCTGCTGCGGGGTGGTGACCACCAGGATCTCGGCGTTCGGCACGAGCTGCGCCACCGAGATCGCGATATCGCCGGTCCCCGGCGGCAGGTCGAGCAGCAGTACGTCGAGGTCACCCCAGTAGACGTCCGCGAGGAACTGCTGGAGCGCGCGGTGCAGCATCGGACCGCGCCAGACGACCGGCGAGTTGCCCGGGGTGAACATCCCGATGGAGATCACCTTCACGCCGTTCGCCGACGGCGGCATGATCATGTTCTCGACCTGCGTGGGCCTGCCGTCCGCGCCGAGCATCCGCGGCACGCTGTGCCCGTAGATGTCCGCGTCGACCACACCGACCTTCAGCCCGTCGGCAGCCATGGCGGCGGCCAGGTTGACCGTCACCGAGGACTTGCCGACACCGCCCTTGCCCGACGCCACCGCGTACACCCGGGTCAGGGAGCCCGGCTGGGCGAAGGGCACCTCGCGCTCGGCGGTGCCGCCGCGCAGCGAGGCCGTCAGCGCGCGCCGCTGCTCGTCGCCCATCACGTCCAGCGTGACGTCCACCCGCGTGACACCCGCGACCCGGGCGACCGCGTCGGTCACGCTCCGGGTGATCGTGTCGCGCATCGGGCAGCCGGAGACCGTCAGATAGACCGTGACCGCCACCGCACCGTCCGCGCTGATATCCACCGATTTGACCATGCCGAGGTCGGTGATCGGCCGATGGATCTCGGGGTCGTTCACCGTCGCCAGCGCTGCGCGCACCGCTTCTTCCGCGGGGACGGCGGTTCCGTACGTGTCGGTAGCCATACCGAGATGGTACGGCGATTCGTACCGGCTCAGGAAAGCCCCGTCAGCGGTCGGGTGACTCGCGTCCGGGTTCCGCCCGGCCGGGCGAGCGCTGCTCCGACATGTCCCGCACCAGATCCTGGAGCTCCGACCGGATCCAGTCGCGCGTGGCGACCTCGCCCAGACCGATCCGCAGCGCCGCGATCTCGCGCGTCAGGTATTCGGTGTCGGAGATCGAGCGCTCGTTCTGCTTGCGCTCCTGTTCCCGTGTGACCCGGTCCCGGTCGTCCTGGCGGTTCTGCGCCAGCAGGATCAGCGGCGCGGCGTACGACGCCTGAAGGGAGAGCATCAGCGTCAGAAAGATGAACGGATACGGGTCGAAGCGCAGTTCGCGCGGGACGGTGACGTTCCAGACGAGCCAGACGATGATGATCAGGGTCATCCAGACGATGAAGCGGCCCGTCCCCAGAAAGCGGGCGATACGCTCCGAAAGCACCCCGAAAGCCTCGGGGTCGTACTCGGGCAGCAGCCGACGACGCGGCGGGGCCGGCTGATCGAGCCTGATCCGGCCACCCCGCATCAGCGCCGTCGATCCGGCCCCCGAGCTGGTCCTCGCGTGCTCCCGGCCGGTCTCCCTGTCGGGGCGCTCACTTACCACGGGCCGGCTCTTCCGTGCCGTGGTAGCCGGTCTCCCGCCAGTCGTCGGGCAGCAGGTGATCGAGTACGTCGTCGACGGTCACGGCGCCGAGCAGCGATCCGCCCTCGTCCACCACCGGCGCCGAGACCATGTTGTACGCCGCGAGATGGCTGGTGATCGCGGGCAGCGGGGTGTCGGGCGCGAGCGGCGGCAGATCGCTGTCGACGATCGAGCTGACCAGCGTGTACGGCGGATCCCGCAGCAGCCGCTGGAAGTGCACCGTGCCCAGATACTTGCCCGTCGGTGTCTCGTCCGGCGGCCGGCAGACATAGACCTGCGCCGCGAGCGCCGGGGAGAGGTCCTGGAGCCGTACCCGGGCCAGCGCGTCGGCCACCGTCGCGTCGGGCCGCAGCACGATCGGGTCGGTCGTCATCAGACCGCCCGCCGTGCGCTCCTCGTACGCCATCAGCCGCCGCACATCGGCGGCGTCGTCCGGCCGCATCAGCGTGAGCAGCCGCTCCTTGTCGTTCTCGGGCAGCTCGGAGAGGAGGTCGGCCGCGTCGTCCGGGTCCATGGCCTCCAGGACATCGGCCGCGCGCTCCTCCTTGAGCTTGCCGAGGATCTCCACCTGGTCGTCCTCCGGCAGCTCCTCCATGACATCCGCGAGCCGGTCGTCATCGAGGGCGACGGCCACCTCGCCGCGTCGCTTCGGGTTCAGGTGGTGCAGCACATTGGCGAGATCGACGGGGCGCAGGGTCTCGTAGGCGGCGACCAGACTCTCCGTCCCCTGCCCCTCCTCCTCCAGCGAGAAGCCGGTGACCGCGGACCAGTCGACGGTGCGGGTCTCCCCACGCCGCCGCAGGGCGCCGCCCTTCTTGCCGCGCCGTACGAAGACCTTGTCGATCTCCCAGTCGCGGCGGGCCGGCAGCTGACGGATGGCGACATCGAGGACCGTCACCTCCTCGCCGTTCTCCACGAGCCGCACCCGGCGGTCGAGCATCTCGCCGAGCACGAGGCGCTCGGTGGGCCGCTGCTCGAAGCGGCGCACGTTGAGCACGCCCGTGGTGATCACCTGGCCCGACTCCACGCCGGTCAGCCGGGTCATGGGCAGAAAGATCCGGCGCCGGCTGAGCACCTCGACGACCAGTCCGAGCAACCGCGGCGGCCGGCCGCCGACCCGCAGCATCGCGACGAGATCGCGGACCCGCCCCACCTGGTCGCCGGTGGGATCGAAGACGGCCACACCGGCGAGATGCGAGACAAAGATCCGGGGGGCGCTCGCAGCCATTTCCCTGCGCCTCCTTCGTCCGCGGTTGTCCTTCTATCCGGCGGGATAACGGGTTCAGGCTAGCCCGTACCGCTGCGGTACGCCCTGACGGATCCGTCCGTACGGCCTTCCCACGACGTCTGTGCGGCTCTCTGTCGAGACGTACCTCCGGCCCGGGTACGCTGCGGTCTGCCACCCCAGCTGCGTTTGAGAGGCAGTGCGTCTGTGACCGTTTTCCTGTCGTCCGGCCGTGCCCGCAGGGTCGCTCTCCCCGTCGCGTTCTGCGTGGGGCTGGCCGCGGTTCTCACGGCATGCGGTGAGGATCCGGACGAGGGCACGAACGGGGTCGGCAAGCTCTCCGCCACGGAGATCGAGAGAAAGGCGCAGACCGCGGCGAACGCTGCGGGCGCGGTCCGGCTCTCCGGCACGCTGGTCACCCAGGGGGAGACCTACAAGCTCAACATGCGGCTCAAGACGAACGGCGGGACCGGCACCGTCACCTCGAAGAACAGCACCTTCCAGCTGCTGCGCATCGAGGACACGCTCTTCCTGAAGGCCGACGCCGGTTTCTGGAGCCACGCGGACGGCGAGGACGGCAAGGCGACCACCAAGCCCAGCAGTGCGGACACCGAGGCCGCGGACAAGCTCCAGGACAAGTACGTGAAGGTCCCGGAGGACGACCCCTCGTACAAGCAGCTGAGCGGCTTCACGGACATGAAGGTCCTGCTCGCCGGGATACTGACGCTCCACGGCAAGCTGGACAAGGGCACCCGCGACCGGATCGGTGGCGTGAAGACCATCAAGATCAACGGCGGTGAGGGCGACGGCGGGACGCTGGACGTCTCGCTGGAGGGCGCTCCGTACCCGCTGCAACTGGTGCGCGCGGGCGGCGCGGGGACACTCTCGCTCGCCGACTGGGGCCGTGACTTCGAACTGGCGGCGCCGACCAAGGGCGAGACCGTCGACTACGGCAGCCGGCTCCCGGCCACCAGCGACTAACTCTGCCGGCCCTTGTCCTTGTCCTTGCCTTGGTCCTTGCCCTTGTCTCTGCCGCGCTTGAGCAGGAGCCGTCCGAGCGAGGCAGGCAGGGGCTGCCGGGTCGTCGCCGGGGTCGGCAGCGGCACCGCCGCCAGCGAGGAGTCCGGCAGGTCCGTGATCGTGGCCCGGGGCGTCAGCCGCAGCACCCGGCACTCACGCGCCCAGCGCTCCGTCATCACCTCGGCGTCGGGCGCGTTCAGCCGCTTGCCCTTGAGCTCGGCGACGGCCGTCTCCCAGCCCTCGGAGTGCGGTGCCAGCTCCGCGACATCCGCCGTCCAGGCGACGAGCCGGCCGCCCTTGTCCTTGCTGCGTACGGTCACCTCGGCCACCGAGCCGTCCGCGAGCCCCGGCAGCGGCTGCTCCCCGGGGCCGTCCCCCACCAGCAGCGCCGCGCCCTCGTGCCATACGTGCCACAGCGCGCGGTCGGGGCCCGAGCCCCGCACCCAGATGAGGCCGGACTTCTTGGTGGCCTCTTCGACGAGGACCCGGCCGAGGTCGGGCCCGAGCTCTGGTTCTGTCATGCCCGCAGCCTATCCAGCCGCCGGGACGCGGCCGGACAGTCTCCAGAGTCGGCCGTTCCGCCTCCAGAGCCGGACAGGACCTAGAGCCAGCCGTTCCGCTTGAGGGTGCGGTGGATCGTCAGACAGATGGTGCCGATCGCGAAGAGCACCATGGGATAGCCGTACTTCCACCCCAGCTCCGGCATGTGCTCGAAGTTCATGCCGTAGATCCCGCACACGGCCGTCGGTACGGCGATGATCGCCGCCCAGGACGTGATCTTGCGCATGTCCTCGTTCTGCGCGACCGTCGCCTGCGCCAGATTCGCCTGGAGGATCGAGTTGAGCAGCTCGTCGAAGCCGATGACCTCCTCGTGCACCCGGGCCAGATGGTCCGCGACATCGCGGAAGTACTTCTGGATGTCCGGGTCGACCAGCCGCATCGGCCGCTCGCTCAGCAACTGCATCGGCCGCAGCAGCGGGGATACGGCCCGCTTGAACTCCAGCACCTCGCGCTTGAGCTGGTAGATCCGCCCGGCGTCCGAGCCGCGCGGGCTGCCCTTCGCCGGTGCCGAGAACACATCGATCTCGACCTCGTCGATGTCGTCCTGCACGGCCGCCGCCACCGCGACGTATCCGTCGACCACATGGTCCGCGATGGAGTGCAGTACCGCGGAGGGCCCCTTGGTGAGCAGCTCGGCATCGCTCTCCAGCCGGTGGCGCAGCGCGCGCAGCGAGCCCTTGCCGCCGTGCCGGACGGTGATCACGAAGTCCCGGCCGGTGAAGCACATGACCTCGCCGGTGTCGACCACCTCGCTGGTCGCGGTCAGCTCGGTGTGCTCGACGTAGTGGATGGTCTTGAAGACGGTGAACAGGGTGTCGTCGTACCGCTCCAGCTTGGGCCGCTGATGCGCGTGCACGGCGTCCTCCACCGCCAGCGGGTGCAGCCCGAACTCGGCCGCGATACCGGCGAATTCCTCCTCCGTCGGCTCGTGCAGACCGATCCAGGCGAAGCCGCCGCCCTCGCGTACCCGCAGCATCGCCTCGTGCGGGGTGACGCAGGGGTTCTCGGTGACCCGGCGGCCGTCGCGGTACACCGCGCAGTCGACGACCGCGCTCGACGCGGAGGGGTCACGGGTGGCGTCGTACGTGTCGTACTTGCCGTACGAGGGCTTGGCCTTGCGCAGGGACGGACGGACCGCTTCGCGCAGATCACGAATCATCGACATGGCGGGACTCCTTCACGGAGAGGCCGTCGGGGAGGCGTGGCACAGCCCGGAATGGGGACGTGATGCGTACGTCCGCAAAGCGGGCGGCACCGCGGGGTCACGGTGACGGCGTTCGCTACAGACAGGCAGAGACTCAGGTACTGCTCAGGTACTGAGAGACGTGCTCTTCCGTCGTGCGATGTGCCGTGGGCCCGTGGTACGGGGCGTCAGATCACCGGACCGGAGGTCCGTGCGGAAGAGCGGCTGGTACTGGCCGGGTGACTTCGATCCACCGCAGCCCCACCTCCTCCGGCCGGTCCCCCGTGGGGGATGACGTCGTCGGGACAAGAAAGCAACGCTTCTGCGCACTGTCCCTACCAGCCGCCAAGAGTATCAGCAGACTGCGGGCCAACTTTCTCCCCTGCCCAATCCTTACGCGATCTATGCTCACCGGATGGGAGAAATTCTTGATCTGGTCGAGGCCCGGCTCCGTACGGCGCTGGGCGAGCCGGACGCCCGCGCCGCGGTCACGTTTCTCGGAACGGACCGCTTCGAGGTGCTGCGCTTCCTGGCCTCCCAGGGCGGTTCCGATGTGGTGCGGTACGTCACGCTCGGGATGTCGGCGCAGCCGATGGCGGACCCGTCGGTGCTGCTCGCCGACCCCGTGAAGGGGCCGCGGGCCGAACTCGTCCTGTCGGTGCGCGCGGGGCTCGCCGACACCGATCAGGTGCTCCGCCCGCTGGCTGTGCTGGCCGCGTCTCCGCAGGTCGAGGGCGTGGTCGTGGCCCCGGGCAGCTCGCTCGACCTCGGTGAGCCGCTGTGGCCGGGGGCGCCCTTCAGCTCCGTACTGGTCGGTGAGCCGGGCGGGCTGGTGGCGGATCTGGAGCTGGACGCGCCACTGGAACCGGTGAGGTTTCTGCCGCTGCTGCCGATGACGCCCCATGAGGCGGCGTGGAAGCGGGTCAGGGGCGCGCGGGAGCTTGAGGAGCGCTGGCTCGCGCGGGGCACGGATCTGCGCGATCCGCTGCGTGCCTCCGTGGCCCTGGACTGAGCGCGGACCCGCTCGGCTTTCGCCGGCCCGTCAGCCCGTCAGCCCGGCAACGGTGTCAGCCGTGTGGCCGCGTTGGCATATACACATAATAAGTTAGGCAGGCTAATGGGTGTAGACGGCAATCATCTCTGGTCGTGCGGACTCTGACCGGACAGGTGATCGTCCTTGACGCGGCGTCGGCCGGGGAGGACCGTGGGGCGCTATGAGGGGCGAACCCAGTTGCCCGAAGTGCGGTGGCCGAGTCAGGGCGCCCGGCCTCTTCGCCGACTCCTGGCAGTGCGATGTACATGGCACCGTGCACCCACTGCAGCCCGTGATACCGCCCAGCGTCGAGGCCCTCAGCGTCGTGGTGCACCGCGCCCAGGTGCCGGTGTGGATGCCCTGGCCGCTGCCCGTCGGCTGGCTCTTCACCGGCGTCGCGTACGCGGGCGACGACCGAAGCGGCGGACGCGCCACCGCCGTCGCCTGCTCGGGACCGGGGCCGCTCGGCGGCATGGGAGAACTGCTGCTCGTCGCCGAGGAACTGGGCGTCGGGCTCGGCGCGCGCTACGCGGGGATCGACGGCCCCGACCCGGGCCCCGCCATATGCGTCGACAAACCACCGCAGACCAAGCTGCTCGCGGCCGGCCGGCCCACCCCGCTCTGGCATGTCGCCGACGCCCCGGAGGACCGCGCGGTCTTCGCGGGCGAGGCGCTCGGGCTGTGGCTGTGGGCGATCGTCTGGCCCGAGCAGTCGGGGCTGCTGCTCTACGACGAGGTGGTTCTGACCGATCTGCGGGACGTGGGCGCGGAGATGGAGCTGCTGCCCTGCGGAGCGCTGTCGCCCCGGCTGCTCTCCTGACGGGCCCTTACGGTCCGGTTTCCCGAGTCGCCCGTCCCGATCGGCGGGCGTGTGCGACGCGTCCTGGGCCCTCCCCGCGTGCCGTTACCCTTGAGCGTCCCCCTTTCCGCCCCGAACCTCCGGAGTGACGCGTCGTGCGCATCGATCTGCACACCCACTCCACGGCCTCGGACGGTACGGACACCCCGGCCGAGCTGGTGCGCAACGCGGCCGCCGCCGGGCTCGATGTCGTCGCGCTGACCGACCACGACACCACCCGGGGCCACGCCGAGGCGATCGCCGCGCTCCCGGACCTCGACCGGGACCTCACCCTCGTCTCCGGCGCGGAGCTCTCGTGCCGGCTCGACGGCATCAGCCTGCACATGCTGGCGTATCTCTTCGACCCGGACGAGCCGGAGTTGCTGAGCGAGCGGGAGCTGGTACGGGACGACCGCGTCCCGCGCGCGCGGACGATGGTCCGCAAGCTCCAGGAGCTGGGCGTCCCGATCACCTGGGAGCAGGTGGCGCGTATCGCGGGCGACGCCTCCCTCGGCCGCCCGCACATCGCCACCGCCCTGGTCGAACTCGGCGTCGTCCCGACCGTCTCCGACGCCTTCACCCCGGAGTGGCTCGCGGACGGCGGGCGCGCGTACGCCGAGAAGCACGAGCTCGACCCCTTCGAGGCGATCCGTCTGGTCAAGGCCGCCGGCGGGGTCACCGTGTTCGCGCATCCGCTGGCCGTCAAGCGGGGCCGGGTCGTGCCCGAGTCCGCCATCGTCCGGTTCGCCGCCGCCGGTCTCGACGGCATCGAGGTCGACCACATGGACCACGACGAGCCGACCCGGGCCCGGCTGCGCGGAATCGCCGCCGAACTCGGCCTGCTGGCCACCGGATCCAGCGACTACCACGGCAGCCGCAAGTTCGTGGAACTCGGCGCCTGTACCACCGACCCGGAGATCTACGGCGAGATCACCCGGCGAGCCTCCGGCGCCTTCCCGGTGCCGGGCGCGGGCGGACGCGCGTAAGTCCGCAGTCCGCGGGCGGACGCGCACAAGTCCAGCCGTACCGCCGCCGTATCCGTTACCGCTTCTCCGTACCGCTCCCTGATGGCGCGGACGCGCCGTCACCTCGTCGCGCCTCCGCGCGCGTCCGTTCCCGTCTCTCGTCTCTACGTCCGGCAAGGCCCTCACTGTGTTCGACTTCGCCGTATTCGGCTCCCTCTTCCTCACGCTCTTCGTGATCATGGACCCGCCCGGGATCACCCCGATCTTCCTCGCCCTCACCTCCGGCCGGCCCGCCAAGGTCCAGCGCGCCATGGCGTGGCAGGCGGTGGCCGTCGCCTTCGGTGTGATCACCGTCTTCGGGCTGCTGGGCCAGCAGATCCTGGACTATCTGCATGTCTCCGTGCCGGCGCTGATGATCGCCGGCGGGCTGCTCCTGCTGCTCATCGCGCTGGATCTGCTCACCGGGAAGAACGATGAGCCCCAGCAGACGAAGGACGTCAATGTGGCGCTCGTGCCGCTGGGCATGCCGCTGCTCGCCGGACCTGGCGCGATCGTGTCCGTCATCCTCGCCGTACAGCACGCCGAAGGTGCCTCGGCGCGGATCTCGGTCTGGGCGGCGATCGTCGCGATGCATGTCGTGCTCTGGCTGACGATGCGCTACTCGCTGCTGATCATCCGGCTGATCAAGGACGGGGGAGTGGTGCTGGTGACCCGGCTGGCCGGGATGATGCTTTCGGCCATTGCCGTTCAGCAGATCATCAATGGGATCACCCAGGTGATCCAGAGCGCCTGACATGGGCAGCGCCCCCGTACGGGTGACCCGTACAGGGGCGCTTCGTCGGTTCGCGGCCGGTCGCTGTCGTGCGCGTCGCGAAGGGATACGGGGTTATGAGGCCGAGGATTCGGCCGGGCGGATATAGATGCGCTGGCCCATCGCGGCGGCCTGCTGCACGATCCGGTTGACGGAGGCGGCGTCCACAACGGTGCTGTCGACAGCGGAGCCGTCAACATCGTCGAGTCGCATGATTTCGAAGCGCAAGGCTTCTCCCTTCGTCTGATCCTCCTGCTGGAGAACTATGGGTGACGGGCTGAGCCGTCCACGGTTACATCGAGCTAGAACGCCTTGCCCTCTGCAAACATTCCCTACGCTAAGGAAAATTCTCGGGTGGCTAACTACTGGCGGGTACGGTCTCGTCCGCAGAGAATGAACGGTGTATGAGCGAGGCAGAGATCAACCCAGAGATCGCCGACATCGGCGCCCGTCTGGAGCGCACCAACGAGCTGCTCCAGCGCATGCTCGCCGAGGTCGCCAAGACTCCGTCCACACACGCCATCTTCGTCGACGCCGGTTACGTCTATGCTGCGGCCGGGTTGCTTGTGGCGGGTACCGAGGACCGGCGCTCTTTCGATCTGGATGCCGAGGGGATCATCGAGGCCTTCATCGACAAGGCCCGGATCATCTTCGCGGACAGCAGACTGCTCCGGGTGTACTGGTACGACGGCGCCAGACGCCGGATCCATACCTCGGAGCAGCAGTCCATCGCCGAACTGCCCGACGTCAAGGTCAGGCTCGGCAACCTCAACGCCAACAACCAGCAGAAGGGCGTCGACTCCCTGATCCGTACGGATCTCGAATCGCTCGCCCGGCACCGCGCCATCAGTGACGCGGCGCTGGTCGGCGGCGACGAGGACCTGGTCTCGGCCGTCGAGGCGGCCCAGGGGTACGGCGCGCGCGTGCACCTCTGGGGCATCGAGGCGGGCGAGGGCCGCAATCAGGCCGAGCCGCTGCTGTGGGAGGTCGACAGCCAGCGCACCTTCGACCTGGACTTCTGCAAGCCGTATGTCACCCGCCGCCCGGTCACCACCTACGAGCACGAGGGCGAGCCGCCGCCCTCCCGCGACCAGGTGCGGTTCATCGGCGCGCAGATCGCCGCGACCTGGCTGGCGGAGCGCGGCCGGGAAGCCATGTCCGAGCTGCTGCCGGGCCATCCGTATCTGCCGGGCCCGGTGGACCAGGATCTGCTGATCGAGGCGGAGAAGCTGCTCCAGCGGTCGCTACGGGGCCACGCGATGCTGCGGCGGTCGCTGCGGGACGGTTTCTGGCACCACTTGCAGTCGCAGTACTGACAGCCCGGGTCCGGCGCCTTTCCACCGGGACATCGCGGCATCGCGGCATCGCGGGACCGAGGCGGTCGGCCCCGGGCGTCCCCGGTCAGCCGTGGGTGTCCCAGAAGTCCCTGAGCGCGGCGGCGGTCTCCAGCGGCCGGTCGGTGTTGGGCGAGTGCTGGGCGCCCTTGACGACCGTCCGGCGGGCGCCGAGCCGCACGGCCATCTCGTCCAGCAGCGGCACCGGCCAGGTGTCGTCCCGTTCGCCGGACACCACGTGCTTGGGGAGCGGCTGTACGGCGGCCAGCTCGTCCACCCGGTCCGGCTCCACGCTCAGCTGCCGGCCGGTGGCGATCAGCTGAGCCGGCTGGGTGAGGAGCCAGCGCCTGCGCAGATCCTCCCCGTCGATGGCGGTCTCCTCGGGGGGATCCATCGAGCGCATGATCTCCCAGACCTGCTGCATCGTCATGGCCTTGAGCGCCCCGCCGAGCAGCTCGGCCCGCTCCCGCTGGACCGGCGTGACCCGGGCGGGCCCGGAGGACAGCAGCGTCAGCGTGACGAACGGGCCGGGGTCGAGCAGCACGGCGGCGCGGGCGATCAGACCGCCGAGGGAGTGCCCGAGCAGATGTACGGGGGAGCCGAGCGCCTCCGTCTGCGCCAGCACGTCGGCGGCCAGCTCGCTCTGCGCGTAGCCGTCCTCGGTCTCCGGGCCCTCGGTCTCGTACTGGCCGCGGCCGTCCACGCAGACGACCCGGTAGCCGGCCTCCGTCAGAGGCTCCAGCAGTGCGATGAAGTCCTCCTTGCTCCCGGTGAACCCGGGCAGCATCAGCGCGGTGCCGCGCGACTCCCCGGCCGGCCGCGCGTCGAGCGTGGCGAAGGGCCCGCGCCGGGTCGCGAGCGTACGGGCGCGGGCACAGGAGGGCGGGACGAACGTGGGCGGCCGACTCATGCGAAGAGGTTAGGCCCTGCCCGTCATGGCCGCGCCGGAAGGTCCGCACCCCCGGAAAGCCGGTGGCCCGGCACCCCCGTCCGGGTCCTGGGGGCATCGGGCCATCCGGCTGTGGTGCGCGCGTACGTCAACTCTCGGTCTTCGCCGCTGTCGTGCGTGTACGGCGGCGACGCGGCGTGGGCTGGGCCTCCGCCTCCGCTTCGGGCGCCTCCGCGGTCGCGGCGGCCTCCACGGCCTCGGCGGCCGACTTGGCGACGCGGGTACGGCGACGGGGCTTGGTCTCCGCGACGGGGGCCTCGGCCTTGCCGTCCGCCGACTCCGCCGGCGCCGAATCCGCGGCCTCGGCCACGGACTTGGCGACGCGGGTACGGCGACGGGGCTTGGTCTCCGCGACGGGCGCCTCGGGGGCCTCGACCGGCTCCGCCACCGCGGCCGCCTCCACCGTCGCGGTCGTGTCGGCCGCGGGCTTCGCGGCCCGGGTACGGCGGCGGCGCGGCTTGGCGACGGGCTCCGCCTCCGGCTCCGGAACGACGGGCTCCGCAACGACCGGATCCACGAGGACCGGATCCACGAGGACCGGCTCCGCCACCGCATCCGGGACAGCGACGGTGACCGCGGTCTCCACGGCCGGTGCCGCGGACCCGGAGCCGGCTCCGGAGCGGGTGCGTCGGCGACGGCGCGGGGTACGCGGCTCGGCGGGCCGCTCCACCACGCTCTCGGGCACGTCCATCGGCACGGCGGTCTGGAACTGCGGCACCGCGGTCTGGAACTGCGGCTCGGCGCTCTGGAACTGCGGCTCGGCCGCCGTACCGGGCGCCTCCAGCGGGGTCCCGCCGCGGGTGCGGCGGCGCTGGCGCGGGGTGCGCGTACGGGCCGGGCGCTCTTCCCGTACCGCCGCCGCGGGGGCGGCGGACTTACGGCCGCGACCGCCCGTCTCGCCGAGGTCCTCGACCTGCTCGGCCGACAGACCGGCGCGCGTACGCTCCGCGCGCGGCAGGACGCCCTTGGTCCCGGCGGGGATGTTCAGCTCCTCGAACAGGTGCGGGGACGTGGAGTACGTCTCCGGCGGGTCCGGGAAGCCGAGGTCCAGCGCCTTGTTGATCAGCTGCCAGCGCGGGATGTCGTCCCAGTCGACAAGCGTGACGGCGGTACCGGACGCGCCCGCCCGGCCCGTGCGGCCGATGCGGTGGAGGTAGGTCTTCTCCTCCTCCGGCGACTGGTAGTTGATGACATGGGTCACGCCCTCGACATCGATACCGCGCGCGGCGACATCGGTGCAGACGAGGACATCGACCTTGCCGTTGCGGAAGGCGCGCAGCGCCTGCTCGCGGGCGCCCTGGCCCAGGTCGCCGTGGACCGCGCCGGAGGCGAAACCGCGCTGGGCCAGCTGGTCCGCGATGTCGGCGGCCGTGCGCTTCGTACGGCAGAAGATCATCGCCAGGCCGCGGCCCTCGGACTGGAGGATGCGGGCGACCAACTCCGGCTTGTCCATGGAGTGGGCGCGGTAGACGCGCTGCGTCGTGTTGGCGACGGTCGCGCCCGCGTCGTCCGGTGAGGTGGCGCTGATGTGCGTGGGCTGCGACATGTAACGGCGGGCGAGGCCGATGACCGCGCCCGGCATCGTCGCGGAGAACAGCATCGTCTGCCGCTTGGCCGGCAGCAGTTGGATGATCTTCTCGACGTCGGGCAGGAAGCCCAGGTCGAGCATCTCGTCGGCCTCGTCCAGGACGAGCGCGCGCACATGGGAGAGATCGAGCTTCTTCTGGCCCGCCAGGTCGAGCAGCCGGCCCGGGGTGCCGACGATCACATCGACGCCCTTCTTGAGGGCCTCGACCTGCGGCTCGTAGGCCCGGCCGCCGTAGATCGCCAGTACCCGGACGTTACGCACCTTGCCGGCCGTCAGCAGGTCGTTGGTGACCTGCGTGCACAGCTCGCGGGTGGGAACGACGACGAGCGCCTGCGGGGCGTTGGTGAGCTTCTCGGGCACGGCACGGCCGGACTCGACGTCCGCGGGGACGGTGACGCGCTCCAGGAGCGGCAGACCGAAGCCGAGCGTCTTGCCCGTGCCGGTCTTGGCCTGTCCGATGACGTCCTTGCCGGAAAGCGCGACGGGGAGCGTCATCTCTTGGATGGGGAACGGAGACAGGATGCCGACGGCTTCTAGCGCTTCGGCTGTCTCGGGAAGGATTCCGAGGTCTCGGAAAGTCGTAGTCAGGGTGCTGCCTCTTCTGTGAGACGCGGCGCGAGGCGAACGCTGGGGGTCGTACCGCACCTGGGTACTCGGCCGGCCGTGGATTGGCCGGATGGCGCGGGACCACTGCCGTCGCTCGAGCGCTCGAACCGCTGAGGGGGCCCCTCATCTGCGGCCGTACGCTGCTGTGCGTACGATCCGCGCGGAGGGCGGTCGGGTCGGAGCCGATCGGGCCACCGACCGGGCATCCTCATGGGGCCTGTACGAGGGACTACCCTCGTTCAAACACTGTCTAACACTGCGATCGCCCGCCGAATATTCGGCAGGCGCCATTACCACTGTACCCCGGAATCGCGCATGTGTGTTGGGCGAATTCGTCGGAACGGTGTGACCACAGTGTCTGACCAGGCCCTTACTCGGCGCGAAGAGCGGGCTATTGTGCGGTCCATGGAGACGCCCGACAACGCCACCACGCCCGCATCCGCAGCCGAGGAACCCACCGGGATCGCCGCCCAGGGCTGGGACACGGCCTCCGCCGAACCGCAGTACCGCGCCGCGGTCGTGGATCTGCTGGGAGCCCTCGCCTATGGGGAGCTGGCGGCCTTCGAGCGGCTCGCCGAGGACGCCAAGCTCGCGCCGACCCTCGCCGACAAGGCCGCCCTGGCGAAAATGGCCGCCGCCGAATTCCACCACTTCGAGCGGTTGAACGACCGGCTGCGGGCGATCGACGCCGAGCCGACCGGCGCGATGGAGCCGTTCGCGAAGGCGCTCGACGACTTCCACCGTCTGACCGCGCCGTCGGACTGGCTGGAGGGCCTCGTCAAGGCGTACGTGGGCGACTCGATCGCCAGCGACTTCTACCGCGAGGTGGCCGCGCGGCTGGATACCGACACCCGCGCGCTGGTGCTCGCTGTGCTGGACGACACGGGACACGGCAACTTCGCCGTGGAGAAGGTCCGTGCCGCGATCGAGGCGGAGCCGCGGGTCGGCGGGCGTCTGGCGCTCTGGGCTCGCCGGCTGATGGGCGAGGCACTCTCGCAGGCGCAGCGCGTGGTGGCCGAGCGCGACGCGCTGTCCACGATGCTCGTGGGCGGGGTGGCGGACGGCTTCGATCTCGCGGAGGTCGGCCGGATGTTCTCCCGGATCACCGAGGCGCACACCAAGCGGATGGCAGCCCTCGGACTGGCCGCCTGATCCCTCGGTCCGAGGCCTGACCGCCGGCCCCCCCGTGGACGAGTGAGACCGAAGCAGCGTCAGGAAGGCATCGGTCTGCTGAGCCCGCGGGGCGCGGGGCGGAGCAGCAGCGACAGCAGAACCGCTCCCACCAGCAGAGCACCGACGAGCGTCGCGGGAACATGGCCGGCGCCCAGCGCCATATGCGTCACATAGGCGCCGACGAGCGCGCCGACCGGGCCGGCCGTGAACACCGTCCGGTGAGCCGGCAGCCGGTGGGACAGCCGGCTGGCGGCCGCCCACGAAAGACCGAGTCCGAGCAGGACCGATCCGAGAACTTCCCAGATCACTGCTGATCACCTCACGACGCCGGGAGTAGTGACATGCGGTCAGGGCCTTGGGCCCAGCACGTCACTACCCGGAGTGCACGGAGGACAACCCTCAACGGACCCCCGGGAGGCGGCTGCTACGCGCAGAGCTGAACTCGCGGGTAACGACCGGGGATCGGACAGAGGAATGGCCCGGCGGGGGTGTCCCGCCGGGCCATTCCCGGACGTCAGTGACGACAGTGAAGTGACGACAGTGACGAGTGACTACAGGGCGCCGAATCCGACGCGTCGTGTGGCCGGCTCACCGATCTCCACGTACGCGATCCGCTCGGCCGGTACGAGCACCTTGCGCCCCTTTTCGTCCGTGAGACTGAGCAGCTGCGCCTTGCCGGCCAGCGCGTCGGCGACGGCGCTCTCGACCTCCTGGGCGGTCTGCCCGCTCTCCAGAACGATCTCGCGGGGCGTGTGCTGCACGCCGATCTTGACCTCCACGGCTATGTCCCTCCGAACGGTCTGCGTTGCGCGGCCAGCCGCGCGGTACGCAGCACACACTAGCCCGGAGTGACCATCCGGAAGACGCCGCGGGGAACGCCCGCAGCGAACACCCGCCGATCAGTGCTGCTCACTGCCGTGCAGCGGGAAGCCGGCGATCCCGCGCCAGGCCAGTGAGGTGAGGAGCCTGACCGCCTGATCGCGGGGGATCGCGGACTCGCTGGAGAGCCAGTAGCGTGCCACCACCTGGGAGACGCCGCCGAGCCCCACGGCCAGCAGCATGGACTCGTCCTTGGAGAGCCCGGTGTCCTCGGCGATCACGTCGGAGATGGCCTCGGCGCACTGGAGCGCGACCCGGTCGACGCGCTCACGCACCGCGGGCTCGTTCGTCAGATCCGACTCGAAGACCAGGCGGAACGCGCCGCCCTCGTCCTCGACATAGGCGAAGTACGCGTCCATCGTGGCCTCGACGCGCAGCTTGTTGTCCGTCGTGGACGCGAGCGCCGTACGGACCGCCTGGAGCAGGCTCTCGCAGTGCTGGTCGAGCAGGGCGAGATAGAGCTCCAGCTTTCCGGGGAAGTGCTGGTAGAGGACGGGCTTGCTGACTCCGGCCCGCTCGGCGATGTCGTCCATCGCGGCCGCGTGGTAGCCCTGTGCGACGAACACTTCCTGAGCCGCGCCCAGCAGCTGATTGCGTCGGGCGCGACGCGGCAGGCGCGTGCCTCGCGGGCGCGCCGCCTCTGTCTGCTCTATGGCTGTCACGCCGCCTCCCAAAAATTCGTTCTGTGCGCGCTGTGCGCCGCCTGGCCATCGTACTTTTGGGTAACCCGGCTGTGCGTGGTGAGGACCTGTTTTTTTGGGGTCCGGTCACCTTCGGCGTCGGGGTCCGGTCATCTCCGGCGGGCTTACCAGGCCCTTCGCGGCGGGACCTTTTCCGCCCGGTCACGGACGGTAGTCGTCGTCCTCGTCGCTCCCGACCGCGCGCGCCTGTTCGGCCGCGTCCGCCTCGTCCGCCCTGTCCGGGTCGATACGGGTCAGGGGTTCGTCGCCCTTGGGCCGTACGTCCGTGTGCTGTTCCGCGGCGTCGGCTTCGGGGACCTCCTCGTCCAGCTCTTCCTCGTCGTTCGTCTCGAAGGTGTCGGGATCCGTGGGGTCGACCGCCATGGCGTGCCCTCCCTCTCCCAGAGCTCTCCCTAAGCCTAGGCCCTGTCCGGCCGATCGTCGCGGCCCGCGACCATCGGCCGGACAGGGCCGGGAAGCAGGGGAGGTACGGCGCCATGCGGCCTGTGACGGCCAACACACGGGCCGGGGCGTGATCGTCTCGTAACATTGCGGCATGTCGTCGACCGAGCTGCCGGAAACCGTCGCCGCCGCCGTGGCGCCGAAGGTGAGTCCCGTACGGGTCACGGACGGGGAGCGGCTCCGTTCCGTCGCACTGCCCGGACTGACGCTCACCGTACGATCACGGCCCGCTTCCCATACCGGCGCGCCGCCCGCGCTGTATGTGCACGGGCTCGGCGGCTCCTCGCAGAACTGGTCGGCGATGATGCCGTTACTGGAGGACATCGTCGACGGCGAGGCCGTCGATCTGCCCGGGTTCGGGGACTCGCCGCCGCCGGACGACGGCAATTACTCCATCACCGGTCATGCCCGCGCGGTGATCCGGCTGTTGGACTTGGCGGGGCGCGGTCCCGTGCATCTCCTCGGCAACTCCCTCGGCGGCGCCGTCGTCACGCGCGTCGCGGCGGCCCGGCCCGATCTGGTGCGGACCCTGACGCTGATCTCGCCCGCGCTGCCGGAGTTCCGGGTGCAGCGCACCGCGTTGCCGACCGCGCTGCTCGCGTTGCCCGGTGTCGCCTCGCTGTTCGGCCTGCTGACCCGGGACTGGACGCCGGAGCAGCGCACCCGCGGCGCGATAGAGCTGACCTACGGCGATCCCTCCTCGGTCACCGAGGAGGATCTGCGCCAAGCCGTGCGGGAGATGGAGCGACGGCTTCAACTACCGTATTTCTGGGACGCGATGACCAACTCGGCGCGCGGTATCGTCAACGCGTACACCCTGGGTGGTCAACACGGGTTGTGGCGGCAGGCCGAGCGGGTGCTGGCGCCGACGCTGCTCGTCTACGGTGGGCGGGACCTGCTTGTTTCGTCCCGTATGGCCCGCAGGGCGTCGATCGCTTTCCGTGGTTCTCGGCTGCTGACCCTCCCCGACGCCGGGCATGTTGCCATGATGGAGTACCCGCGGCAGGTCGCGCAGGCGTGCCGGGAACTCATCGATGACTACGACAGGAGCTGATCCGGGGCGTGGGACGACACAGCCGCAAGGGCCCCGTACCCCGGGGCGCGCGGTCCGCGGCCCCGGCCGCGGCGGGCGAACCCGACCCGGCACAGGCCGGATCCGGCAACGGACGGCGCGGGCGTGCGGCGGACGGCCGGGACACGGACGGCCGGGACACGGACGCGCGGCAGCAGCACGCCGGCCCGGCGTACGCCACCCCCGCGCACGGCGTGCCGCAGGTGCGCGGCGGTCACCCCGAGCAGCGTGAGGCCGGCGGCGGCTGGGGCGGTGAGCGGCGCCACGGCGATACGCGCGACTCCGCAGACTCCGCTCCGCGCGCCCCGGCCCCGCCCAAGCAGCCGCGTACGCCCGGGACTTCGGCGCCCACGGCTCCGGCGCCCGCCGCTCCGCGTATCCCGGGACCTCGGCGTGAGTTCATCGAGGCGTTCGACGACGACGCGTTCGACGCCTTCGGCGCCCCGTCGTCGCGTACCGCCGTCTCGGAGGACGGCGCGCCCGACCCGCACCCCACCGGTGCCCGGGACGGCGGCGCCGACGACCCCGGCGGCGCCGGGGACACCGAGCCGGACCAGGCGGAGCCCGCCAGAGGCGGCAAGGGACGTACGCTCACCGGGATCGCCGCCGCGGCGGTGACCACCGTCCTCGCGGTCGTCGTGGCCGGGCAGGTCACCGACGGCGGTACGGAAACGGCCGGTGCGCGCGCCGCCGACGGCGCCGAGCGCACCAGTGGGAGCGACGCGTCCTCGCGCTCCGAGGGCCGGCCCACCCCGACACGGTCCCCCGCCGCGGCTGCCCCGCCCGCCACCTACGCGCAGCTGATGACACGGCAGTTCCCGCTCGATCCGAAGCTGACGGCCTCGGGCGACTTCACTGCCGTACCCGGACTCGCCAAGGCGCCCGGCAAGGGGCAGAAGTTCCGCTACCGCGTGGATATCGAGAAGGGGCTCGGACTGGACGGCGAGCTCTTCGCCGAAGCCGTCCAGAAGACCCTGAACGACAACCGGAGCTGGGCCCACAACGGCGCCATGACCTTCGAACGGATCTCCAGCGGCGAGGACGACTTCGTGATCACGCTGGCGAGCCCGGGGACCACCGCCGTCTGGTGCGCCAAGTCCGGTCTGGACACGACCGTCGACAACGTGTCCTGCGACTCGGCCTCGACCGACCGCGTCATGATCAACGCCTTCCGCTGGGCGCGGGGCGCGGAGACCTTCGGCGCCAAGGCGATGCTCGGCTACCGGCAGATGCTGATCAACCACGAGGTCGGGCACCGGCTCGGACACAACCATGTGAGCTGCCGCACGCCCGGGGCGCTCGCTCCGGTGATGCAGCAGCAGACCAAGTCGCTGGACATCGAGGGGATCAAGTGCAAGCCGAATCCCTGGGTCTTTCCCAGTACTTGAGATGCCGTCTCATAGTCGCCTCATCCCGCGTTGACATCGCACGTGGGGTCGTTCATATTTCTCGGCATGTCGCCCCGCCGCGCCGCCGCCCCCGGCCACACCGCCATTGAGCTGACGCTCATCGGTGTGACCGCGCTGTGCGTGGCCGACATTCACTGTCGCTGACGCCTGCCCGAGCGCGCGCCGGCCCTCTTCTTCCGCCGAGCATCTCCGCGTCCGGGCGTATGTGTTCCGTACGCAGGCGTGCCGTGCCGGTCTCCCGTTCTCCTCTCCGCCGCTCTCGCCTGCGCGGACTCCAGGGCGCTCAGTGTCCTTTGTCCCGTTCTGTCTGCGCCCTGTCCGCGCAGCTCACCGAGAGGCCTCATCCGATGCGTCAACCGTCCGTCATATCCCGCCGCGTGGCCGCGGCAGCCGTCAGCCTGGTCGTGGCAGCGGGCGCCGCCGCCTGCGCGGGTCCTCAGGACAACGATGCCAAGGCCGACGGCACGGGCACGGGCAAGCCCCAGAAGGGCGGCACGCTCTCGGTGCTCAACACCGAGGCCCAGACCGACTTCGACCCGGCCAGGCTCTACACCTCCGGCGGCGGAAACGTCCCCTCGCTGGTCTTCCGTACGCTCACCACCCGCGACCGCGAGAACGGCGCGGCCGGCACCAAGGTCGTCCCCGACCTCGCCACCGACACCGGGCGCCCGAACGCGGACGCCACCGAGTGGACGTACACCCTCAAGGAGGGGCTGAAGTTCGAGGACGGCACGCCCATCACCACCGCCGACATCAAGTACGGCATCGAGCGCTCCTTCGCCGCCGAGCTCTCCGGCGGCGCCCCCTATCTGCGCGACTGGCTGATCGGCGGCGCCGACTACGAGGGCCCGTACAAGGACAAGAAGGGCCTCGCCTCCATCGAGACGCCCGACGCCAGGACCATCGTCTTCAAGCTCAACAAGCCCGAGGGCGACTTCCCGTTCGTGGCCACCCAGACGCAGTTCGCGCCGGTGCCGAAGGCGAAGGACACCGGCGCCCGGTACGAGGAGCACCCCGTCTCCTCGGGTCCGTACAAGGTCGTCAAGAACGAGGGCGACGGCCAGCACGTGGTCCTGGAGCGCAACTCGCACTGGTCGGAGAAGACCGACGAGGAGCGCCACGCCTACCCCGACACCATCGACGTGAAGGCCGGGCTCGACGCCGCCGTCATCAACCAGCGGCTCTCCACCAGCTCGGGCGCCGACGCCGCCGCCATCACCACCGACACCAACCTCGGGCCCGCCGAGCTGGCCCAGATCGGCAGCGACAAGTCGCTCGCCGCGCGCGTCGGCACCGGACACTTCGGCTACACCAACTACCTTGCCTTCAACCCGAAGGTGAAGCCGTTCGACAACCCCAAGGTGCGCCAGGCGATCTCGTACGCCATCAACCGCACCAGCGTCATCAACGCGGCCGGCGGCTCCGCGCTCGCCGAGCCCGCCACCACCTTCCTCCCCGACCAGCCGGCCTTCGGGTACACGCCCTACGACCACTTCCCGGCCGGGAAGACCGGTGACCCGGCCAAGGCCAAGGCGCTACTGAAGGAGGCCGGTTACGCCAACGGTCTGACGATCTCGCTCACCCACTCCACCGCGCAGAACAGGGAGACCAGCCCCGAGGTCGCCACCGCCGTCCAGGAGTCGCTGAAGCAGGCCGGGATCACCGTCAAGCTCCAGGGCCTCGAACCCAACGCGTTCAACGAGGCGCGCTGGAGCGTCAAGGACTCGCCCGGCTTCTTCCTCTCCCGCTGGGGCGCGGACTGGCCGTCCGGCGGACCGTTCCTGGCGCCGATCTTCGACGGCCGCCAGATCGTCAAGGACGGCTCGAACTTCAACCACGCGCAGCTCGACGACCCGTCGGTCAACAAGGAGATCGACGAGATCAACAAGCTGACCGATCTGGGCGCGGCGGCCAAGCGCTGGGGCGCCCTCGACAAGAAGATCGGTGAGCAGGCGCTCGACGTCCCGCTCTTCCACCCGGTCTACAAGCGGCTGTACGGCAAGGACGTCAAGAACATCGTGATCAGCGACTGGACCGGCGTTCTCGACATCTCGCAGGTCGCGGTCGCGTGAGCACCGCCGTTACCGCGGGCGCCTCGGGCGCCCGGCAGGTGTGGCGGCGGCTGCGTGGACGCCCCTCGGCCGTGGTGGCCGGGGGCGTCCTCGTCCTGCTCGTGCTGCTGGCGCTCGCCGCGCCCCTGCTCGCCGCGATCGAGGGCCAGGACGCGAACTCGTACCACGACGCGCTGGTGGACTCCGCGCGCGGCGGTGTGCCGATCGGCTCCTTCGGCGGGGTGAGCGGGGACCACTGGCTCGGGGTGGAACCCGGCACGGGACGGGATCTGTTCGTACGGCTGCTGTACGGGGCCCAGGTCTCGCTGCTGGTCGCCGTCGGCGCCACGGTCGTCCAGGTGCTGATCGGGGTCGTGATCGGCCTCGCCGCCGGGCTCGGCAACCGGCTGCTCGACACCTTCCTCAGCCGGGTCACGGACGTGATGGTCGCGCTGCCGATGCTGGTGCTCGCCATCGCCCTGACGGCCGTCGTACCGGCGGACTTCCCGCGCCCCCTGCTGCTGATCCTGGTCATCGGACTGCTCAACTGGGGCGGTACGGCCCGGATCGTACGGGCGCAGACGCTGACCCTGAAGCAGCTCGACTTCGTGGCCGCCGCCCGGCTCGGCGGCTCCGGGCCGGTACGGGTGGCGCGGCGCGAGCTGCTGCCCTCGCTCGCCGCGCCCGTCATCACCTACGCGGCGATCCTGCTCCCCTCGAACATCGTGATCGAGGCGTCGCTGTCCTTCCTCGGGGTCGGGGTCAAGCCGCCGACGCCGTCCTGGGGACAGATGCTGTCGACCGCGCAGACCTGGTTCCGCGCGGACCCGATGTACGTACTGCTCCCCGCCGGACTGCTGTTCGTCACCGTGCTCGCCTTCACCGTGCTGGGGGACGCGGTACGCACGGCGCTCGATCCGCGCGAGGCCGGCCGGCTGCGGGTCGGGACACGCGCGGGGCGCCGCGCCCGCACGGACGGCACCGCCGCCACCCCGCTCAAGGAAACGGCCTCGTACAAGGAAACGGCCTCATGACGCGCTATCTGCTCAAACGGCTCGGAGGCGCGCTTCTTGTCCTGCTCGTGCTCTCCGTCGTCATCTACGCGCTCTTCTATCTCGCGCCGGGCGACCCGGCCAGGCTCGCCTGCGGTGAGCGGTGCTCCACCCAGCAGGTCACGCAGGTGAGGGAGCGGCTCGGTCTGGACGCCTCGGTGGTCACGCAGTACGGCCACTTCCTCCAGGGAATCTTCGCCGGGCGGGACTACTCGACCGGCACGGCCGTACTGCACTGCGACGCGCCCTGCCTCGGCTTCTCGTACAAGACCGACCAGCAGGTCACCCAGCTGATCCTGGAGCGGGTGCCCGCGACGCTCTCCCTCGCGCTCGGCGCGATGGTGATCTGGCTGGTCATCGGGGTGGGCACCGGCCTGCTCTCCGCGCTGCGGCGCGGCGGTGTCACCGAGCGCGCGCTGACCGTGCTCACCCTCGCCGGGACCGGCATGCCCGTCTTCATCCTGGGGCTGCTGCTTCTGATGGCGGTCTGCGCGTATCTGCGCTGGCTGCCGTTCCCGTCGTACGTACCGCTCACCCAGGACCCCGAGCAGTGGGCGTGGAACCTGCTGCTGCCCTGGCTCACCCTCGGGTTCTTCGAAAGCGCCAAATACGCGCGGCTGACGCGCAGTTCGACACTGGAGACGTTGGCCGAGGACCATATCCGCACGTTTCGTGCATATGGCGTCGGGGAACGGGCGGTGGTCGGGCGGCACGCGCTGCGCGGCGCCGTACCGCCGGTCATCGCGCTCAACGCGAACGACCTCGGCACGGTGATGGGCGGCGCCGTACTCACCGAAACCCTCTTCGGCATCCCCGGCATCGGCAAGACGCTGGTCGACGCGGTACGGGTGGTCGATGTGCCGGTGGTGGTGGGGGTGGTGCTGGTGACCGGCACCGCCGTCGTCCTGGCGAATGTCGTGGCCGATCTGCTCTATGCCGCCGCCGACCGAAGGGTGGCTCTCCTGTGACGGATGCGATGGATGCGATGGATGCCGCGGACGCGACGGATGTGGCGGATACGGCGGATACGACGGATGCGGCGGCGCGGCTGATCCTCGTGGAGGACCTCACCGTCGACTTCCCGACCGGGGAGCCGGGCGGGGCCGGGACCGTACGGGCGGTGGACGGGCTCTCGTTCGAGCTCGCCGCCGGGCGGGCGATCGGCCTGGTCGGCGAGTCGGGCAGTGGCAAAAGCACCGTCGCGGGCGCGCTGCTCGGTCTGCATCGCGGGACCGGCGCGCGCGTCGGCGGGACGGTACGGGTCGGCGGTACGGACGTGGGAGCCGCCTCCGACCGTGAACTGCGCGCGCTGCGCGGCGCGGTGGCCGCGATGG
The DNA here is from genome assembly GCF_044766385.1 of Streptomyces sp. NPDC102274. Classification (NCBI taxonomy): domain Bacteria; kingdom Bacillati; phylum Actinomycetota; class Actinomycetes; order Kitasatosporales; family Streptomycetaceae; genus Streptomyces; species Streptomyces sp. NPDC102274. Next base: position 182,442 of record NZ_JBIWLW010000003.1, read on the forward strand.
TCTTCCAGGACCCGCTGTCGTCCCTGGACCCGTACTACGCGGTCGGTGACCAGATCGCCGAGGTCTACCGGGTCCATACGGACGCCACGCGGCGGGCCGCCCGCGCACGGGCCGTCGAGGTCCTCGACCGGGTCGGCATCCCGGACGCGGCGCGCCGGGCCGGGGCCAGGCCGCACGAGTTCAGTGGCGGCATGCGCCAGCGTGCGCTGATCGCGATGGCGCTGGCCTGCGAGCCGCGGCTGCTGATCGCGGACGAGCCGACCACCGCCCTGGACGTCACCGTCCAGGCCCAGATCCTCGATCTCCTCCATGATCTGCGCCACGAGACGGGCATGGGGCTGCTGCTGGTCACCCATGACGTGGGGGTCGCGGCGGAGAGCGTGGACGAGGTGCTGGTCATGCGGCACGGCAGGGAGGTGGAGCGCGGGCCGGTGGGCGAGGTGCTGGGAGCACCCCGTGACACCTATACGCGCGCGCTCCTGGCGGCGGTGCCGCGCGTGGACACACCGCTCGGCACACCGCGCGACGTGCCGCTCGGCGCGCCGCGGACGGGGGTGGGTGAGGGGGCGCGGGAGGGGGCGCGGGATTCTTCCCCGAAGCCCACGGGCGAACCGCTGCTCGAAGCCGTCGACCTGCGGCGGGAGTTCCGGCGGGGGCGGCGGATCGTCACCGCCGTGGACGGGGTGTCGCTCACCGTCCGCCCCGGCGAGACCCTCGGCATCGTCGGGGAGAGCGGCAGCGGCAAGACCACCCTCGGCCGGATGCTGGTGCGGCTCCTCGACCCGTCGGCCGGAGGGCTGCGCTACCGGGGTACGGAGATCGCGACGGCGTCGGAGAAGGAACTGCGGCCCTACCGGCGTGAGTTGCAGATGGTCTTCCAGGATCCGGTCTCCTCGCTCAATCCGCGCCGTTCGGTCGGTGAGTCCGTGGCCGATCCGCTGCGCGCCGCCGGGGTGCTCGACGAGGGCCGGCTCGTCGCGCGCGTACGGGAGCTGCTCGACCGGGTCGGGCTCGATCCCGACCGGTATGACCGGTATCCGCACGAGTTCAGCGGTGGGCAGCGCCAGCGGGTCGGGATCGCGCGGGCGCTGGCCGCCGAGCCGCGGCTCATCGTCTGCGACGAGCCCGTCTCCGCACTGGATGTGACCACTCAGGCGCAGGTCACCGCGCTGCTGGCGGAACTCCAGCGCGAGCTGGGCCTGGCGCTCGTCTTCATCGCCCATGACCTCGCCGTCGTACGGCGGGTCAGCGACCGGGTCGCCGTCATGCGCGACGGCAGGATCGTGGAACAGGGCACGGTCGACGAGGTGTACGGGACGCCCTCGGAGGCGTACACCCAACAGTTGCTGGCCGCCGTGCCCGCGCTCGATCCGGCGCTCGCCGCGGCCCGCCGCTCGGCCCGGAGGACCCACCCCGCGCCCGCCGAGGGCATGGCCGTGGCCTGACCACGTGTAGCTGCCCTGTTCCGTAGCGCGACAGAACGCTACCGGTACGGGAAAGTTACGTGCATTCACCCCTTCCGGTGGTGGGGGGGGGGGCCCGCCCGGGGGGGGCCCCCACAGGATCGTAGGGAACTTGGGCCGCGGGTGGCCCGGGACACGGCGGCGGGGCGACCACGGGATGTCGGGGGGGGGGGGAGGGGTGGTGGAGCG